>CAZVDA010000185.1:0-4912 GCA_964625365.1 uncultured Thiopseudomonas sp.
TTTTAAATCTTTCAGACAACTCGGAATTTGTGGTGGGACTGGGGTGTGGTGGAGCAAACCTTGCAACGCCATGGATGGCGTTGCAGAGCCTACAGGGATGTACTTGCGGCGTGTTTGCGCAATCCATGCCCCAGTCCCACAGGCACGAAAAATCACATAAAAACTAATGAAAACAGGAATATAAACATGCAATCAATTGAAGGTACTTTCATTGCGCCGCAGGGCAAGTTTGCTCTGGTAGTGGGCCGTTTCAACAGCTTTGTGGTTGAAAGTCTGGTCACTGGTGCGATTGATACGCTGGTGCGTCATGGCGTGAAAGAAAGTGATATCAGCGTTATCCGTGCCCCTGGCGCGTTTGAGCTGCCGCTGGTGGCGCAGCGTGTTGCGCAGCGTGAAGAGTTCGCTGCAATTATCGCGCTGGGTGCGGTGATTCGTGGTGGTACGCCGCACTTTGATTATGTGGCTGGCGAATGCACTAAAGGTCTGGCCCAGGTTTCTCTGCAATATGATGTGCCGGTGTCCTTTGGCGTGCTGACTGTGGACAGCATTGAGCAGGCTATCGAGCGTTCCGGCACCAAGGCCGGCAACAAGGGCGGCGAAGCGGCGCTGTCGGCACTGGAAATGGTAAGTCTGCTGTCGCAGCTGGAGGCCAAGTGAGTCTTAACAACGACGACTACGGCGACAACCCGCCGCCACGCGCCAAGGGCAAGATTGCCAAGCGCCGCGTGGCGCGCACGCTGTTGATGCAGGCGGTTTATCAGTGGCAACTGGCCGGACAGAGCCTGAATGCCATTGATGCCCAGTTCCGGGTTGATAACGACTTTGACGGTGTGGATGGCGAGTATTTCAGCGAAGGACTGCGCGCCATTGCCGGCAGCGTGACCGAACTGGACGAGCTGTTTGCGCCGTTTCTGGATCGTGCGGTCAGCTCTCTGGACCCGGTGGAGCTGGCGATTTTGCGCCTGGCCGCCTGGGAGTTCAGCCAGCGTATTGACGTGCCTTACCGCGTGGTGCTTAACGAAGGTATCGAGCTGGCCAAGCAGTTTGGTGCCACCGATGGCCACAAGTATGTTAACGGCGTACTGGACAAGCTGGCGCTGAAACTGCGCAGCGCCGAGATCAACCACGACCGCAAGTAATGGCTTGTCATGCCGGCCTGCGGGCTATCCGCACGGGCGATTGGCGGGCACAACAAAGGCAGGTGGGGATGCAGGAATTCGAGCTGATTGGCCGTATCTTCCGCCAGGCCGCCTATGCGCAGGCGGGCGGGGCGGTGGAGCAGTCCATTGGTGATGACTGTGCGCTGATCCGCGTGCCGGACGGTCACCAGTTGTGCGTGTCGACCGACTCGGTGCTGGCCGGGGTGCACTTTCCCTGGCCTTGCGATGCTTTTTTGCTGGGTCAGCGGGCGCTGGCGGTGGCAGTCAGTGATCTGGCGGCCTGTGGTGCCGAGCCGCTGGCCTTTACCCTGGCGCTGAGCCTGCCGCAGCCGGATGTTGCCTGGCTGGAGGCGTTGTCCCGTGGTTTGGCGCACATGGCGACACAATGCGGTATACGGCTGGCCGGCGGAGACACCACCGCCGGTCCGCTGAATATCGGCATTACCGTAATGGGTAGCGTGCCGGCGGGGCAGGCGCTGCTGCGCAGTACCGCCCGGGCGGGTGAACTGCTTTATGTTAGCGGGCCGCTGGGTGCGGCAGCGGCTGCTCTGTCGTTGTTTGCCGATAATCCCCCATCATTGGCCGACGATGTCAGCCCTTCATTACTGCAAGCATTCTGGCAGCCGCAACCACAACTGGCACTGGGGCTCTGGTTGCGGGGCAGGGCCGGTGCGGCGATTGATATTTCCGACGGCTTGCTGGCCGATGCCAGCCATATAGCCACAGAGTCCGCTGTGCAGTTACAGATTGAGCAAGCTAAGGTGCCGGTGTCTGTGGCGGCCAGGCAGGCTGATCCACAACGGGCTGTGCAGCGGGCCTTGTCCGGTGGTGATGACTATCAACTGCTGTTTAGCTTGCCGCAGGCGCATGCGGTTGAACTGGAACAGCAGTTTCCGCTGGCCCGCTGCATTGGCCGGGTGACGGTGGGGCAGGGCGTCCGGTTGCTCGATGAACAGGGGCACGAGTTGACGGTCGATCAGCGCGGTTATCAGCATTTCCAGACAGGCTGAGGCTGTGGCACACTGCAGTGCCATACTTTAATCAGGTATTCCATGAACGATACGCATCAACCCCGCGTCTGGCGCAATGTCTGGCACTTTTTAGCCTTTGGTTTTGGTAGCGGGCTGGCACGCAAAGCACCCGGTACCTGGGGGACGCTGGCCGGCATGCCCTTTGTGCCCTTGTTGCAAACCATCAGCCTGCCGCTGGCACTGGGAATTATTGTGCTGGCCTCGCTGTTTGGCATCTGGCTGTGCGGCAGAGTGGCCGAGGATCTGGGTGTGCACGACCACGGCGGGATTGTCTGGGACGAAATCGTCGGCATCTGGATCACCCTGGTGTTGCTGCCGTCCCACTGGACATGGTGGCTGGCCGGTTTTGTTGCTTTCCGTTTCTTCGATATTCTCAAGCCCTGGCCTATCAGCGTGCTGGATCGCCGGCTGGGCGGCGGACTTGGCATTATGCTCGACGATCTGCTGGCCGGGGTGTTTGCTGCGCTGGTGTTGCTGGCCGCCCAGGCGTTGCTCTGACAGCCCAGAGGGGGCAAAACCGGACAGGAGAGCCGATATGCTGCGAATTATTGCAATCATGCTGATGTTGTGTGCAACCTTGCCGGTTCGCGCCGAGCCGCAGGTTCGGGTGGTTGGCCTGTTTCCCAATGCGGCAGTGCTGACGGTGGATGGCCAGCGGATATTGGTCAAGGCTGGGCAGGAAGGACCGGCGGGCGTGAAGGTTCTGGAGGCCGACAGCCGTTCGGCCCTGCTGGAGATCAATGGCCGCCAGCAACGCATGGAGCTGGCCCGCGAATACAGTCAGGGCGGCTACAGCGCTCCCGGCAAGCAGCAACTGATTATTGCCCGCGGGCGTGGCGGCCACTATTGGGTCAATGGTTCGGTAAATGGCCACAGCATGCCTTTTTTGCTGGATACCGGAGCGTCCAGCATCGCGCTCAACGCCCGTCAGGCGCGGCGTCTGGGTATTGATTTTGCAAGCCAGGGACAGCCCATGCGGGTGACTACCGCCAGCGGCGAAGAGAAAGGCTGGCGTGTGAACCTGCGCAGCGTCAAGGTAGGGTCTATCGAGGTGCTGGGTGTGGAGGCGGTTATACTGGAGGGCAATTATCCGGTGGATGCACTGCTTGGCATGAGTTTTTTAAACCGTATTGGCTGGCGCCAGGAGCAGGATGCATTAATCCTGGAAGCCAAGTTCTGATTTCAATGGAGGTGTTTGATGAAGCGTTTTTTTGCCCTGTGCGGGCTGGGTGTGGCGATTGGCCTGACCGGCTGTCAGGCGGTGGATACCACCGAGAGCGGTGCGGTTGGCGTACAGCGCAAGCAGTATATGTTCAGTGCACTCAGCACCGAGGAAATCAACCAGTCCTATGCGCAGACCTACAGCGAAACCCTGCAAAAAGCACGGGCTGAAGGCAAGCTTGATAAAAGCAGTGCCCAGGCGCGACGATTGCAGGCCATCGGCCAGCGGCTGATTGCGCAGGCTCCCTATTTTCGTGCCGATGCCCGCAACTGGCAGTGGGAAGTCAACCTGATCAACAGCAATGAAATCAATGCCAACTGCGGTCCGGGCGGCAAAATTATTTTTTATTCGGGGCTGATCACCAAACTGCAGTTGTGCGATGATGAAATTGCTGCAGTAATGGGGCATGAAATAGCCCACGCCCTGCGCGAGCATAGCCGCGAGCAGATGTCGCGTGCCTACGGTCTGGAGCTGGCCAAAACCGGCGTCGGTGCCTTGCTGGGTGCCAGCGAGGGCAGTCTGGCCATGGTGGATCTGGCGGTCAATTACGGCATGATGCTGCCCAACAGCCGTGGCGCTGAAACCGAGGCGGACCTGCTGGGTATCGAGCTGGCTGCCCGCGCCGGCTATAACCCCAATGCGGCGATCAGTCTGTGGCAAAAAATGGAGCAGGCGGGTGGCGGTGCACCGCCGCAATTCATGAGCACTCACCCGTCTTCAACGACCCGCATCCAGAACCTGCAGCAGGCCATCCCCCGCGTGATGCCGCTGTATCAACAAAACCAGCGTTAACAAGATTATTGCCGTTCATGGCTGAAAATGAATGGCGCATAGCGACTCTGCCATGGATGGCGGGGCCGTGAGCTGTCAGGCTCTGCAACTGCGTGCCGGCAGCCGGTGCGCTGTACGATGGATACTGTCGTGCCGCTATCTTGCCAGTCCCACGGGTGTTCTTTGAGCGTACTGCCCGGCCTTGAGTCAAAATCCCGTCTTTTTACTGTCCTGAAAACCCCATGTTTTTGTAACCTGCTGTAAAATAAGTATATTCCTGTATTGGCACGGATGCTGCTTTAAGTTTGACAAGAATGATTACAGCAGGAGATGCGCCATGAGCATCAATTTCAGCAAAGCATTGGGAATCCATGAGCAAGCCCTGGGCTTCCGTGCCCAGCGTGCTGAAGTGCTGGCCAACAACATTGCCAACGCCGATACGCCCCACTTCAAGGCGCGGGACCTGGACTTTGCCAGCGTGCTGGCCAGCCAGGCGCAGCGGCAGGCTGGCGGTGGCAGTTCCCTGGAGCAGACACACTGGCAGCATTTTGACGCCGATGGCGTCGAGCTGGCCGATCCGGCGCTAAGGTTTCGTAACCCGCATCATGCGTCGATTGACCAGAACACTGTGGACCTTCAGGTGGAGCAGTCACACTATGCGGAAAACGCAGTGCAGTTCCAGGCCAGTTTCACCCTGTTAAACAGCAAATTCAAAGGGCTGATGACAG
>CAZVDA010000186.1:0-4874 GCA_964625365.1 uncultured Thiopseudomonas sp.
ACCTGGATGCACGCCGGTGCCGTGCGGGTCGATGGCGAGAAAATGTCCAAGTCGCTGGGCAACTTCTTCACTATCCGCGAGGTGCTGGAAAAGTATCCCGCCGAGGTGGTGCGCTACCTGCTGGTGTCCAGCCATTACCGCAGCCCGATCAACTATTCCGAAGACAGCCTGAAAGAAGCCAAGGGCGCGCTTGAGCGTTTCTATCTGGCGCTGAAAGGGCTGGAACGGGTTGCACCGGCGGGTGGTGAAGCCTTTGTCGAGCGTTTCACCGTAGCGATGAATGACGACTTCAATACGCCTGAAGCCTGTGCCGTCCTGTTTGAGATGGTGCGTGAGGTCAACCGCCTCAAGGCCAGTGATATGCAAGCAGCGACTGGTTTGGCTGCGCAGTTGCGCAAGCTGGCCGAAGTGCTGGGCGTGTTGCAATTGGAAGCGGACGAGTTTCTGCTGGCTGGTGGTGGCGACAAACTGCCCGCCGCCGAGATTGAAGCCATGATCCAGCAGCGTCTGGCGGCACGTGAAGCCAAAGACTGGGCCGAGTCCGACCGTATTCGTGACGAGCTGGCACAGCAGGGCGTCATTCTGGAAGACAGCAAAGGTGTAACCAGCTGGCGTTATGCCTGATCCAGTCCACTGCCCCGGATTCGGGGCAGCAAGAACTACGAGCCTGGGATCAACCTGTCCGCACCGGGGCAGTTGCTATGGAACAGAACAATAAAGGTAAAACTATGCGTTCGCTGATTAAAACGGGTATGGCCGGCCTGGCGCTGGCGGCAAGTCTGGCCTGTGTGCCTGTGGCGCTGGCAGATGAAAACTGGCAGGAAGAGGACTGGGGTGTTCACGCCAGCGTGGAAGATCCCTGGGAGCACTGGAACCGCAAGGTTTTTGCCCTTAATGAAACGCTCGACCGCTGGGCACTGCGTCCTGTAGCCGTGGGCTACCAGAAAATTACGCACCCCCAGATACGTCGCGGCGTACGCAATGTGTTCAATAATCTGGGCGAAGGCAAGAATCTGGTTAATAACCTGCTGCAGGCCAAGTTCCATGATGCCGGCGTGGATACTGCCCGTTTCATGTTCAATACCAGCTTTGGCGTGCTGGGCATCTTTGACGTGGCAACCCGCATGGGCTTGCCGCGTAACGATGAAGACTTTGGCCAGACACTGGGCGCCTGGGGCGTGCCCAGTGGTCCCTATCTGATGCTGCCGCTGCTTGGCCCCAGTACGCTGCGGGATGCACCGGCACTGGTGCCTGACTATTACTCCGCAGTGTATCCCTACATGCGCCATGACCGTCCGCGTTATGGATTGACTGCGCTGGATGTAGTATCGCGGCGCCAGTCGCTGTTGTCTGCCGAAACCATGATTGGCGGCGGTGACAAGTATGGTTTTATACGCAATGCATGGTTGCAGAGCCGTGAATACCGGGTGCGTGACGGAGTGGTCGAAGACGATTTCTAGTCTGTTCCGCCCATGAAAAAGCCCGTGTAAACGGGCTTTTTGGTTTAGGCCATAGTGGTCGTCTGCAGCCCCAGGACGTGCTGGCCGTCTTCTCCGGGCTCGCTGCGCACCACGGTGGCGGTGGCCTTGAGGCTGCTCAGCGAGCTGTGCCTTGAGCCGATCTCCACCTCGACCACTGTGCCGGTGGCAACCGGACAGGGAACCGACAACTGCATGCCGCTGCTGGACAGGTCGATGCATACGGCCGGATGGGTCTGGTCATTGACACGCAAGACCGCTTCGCTGTTGAGACACATACGGATGTAGTCTCGTTTTTCCTCATAGTCACGCAGGCGTTGGCTCATGGTGGGTTCCTCGACAAAAGCTGTGGACGCTGCAGGTTGAATCCTTGGAATGATAGGAGTACCTTTGCCGCATCTTAAAGCAATGAGTGGTTCATGACAAAACATTGTCCGCAGACTTTAGACACAGTCGGCATTACACCTGCCTGGCCGGACCCGGATGTGCTGCTGGAAGACCAGCGCGCGGGCCGTTCGTTGCAGGAGCATGTGCGTCCCCGCAGCGGTACGCAGCTGGACGGCATCCGCTTTGACCACCGGGTGGTGCCCGCGCTTGAGCTGAGCGGTGATGCGCTGGATTTTTTTCGTCTGGCCGACGGGCGCATTTTGGCGTATCTGCTGGATGTTTCCGGCCATGGCACGGCGGCCGCGCTGCTGAGCATGTTCATAAAAAGCACGGTGCGCCACAGTCTGGTCATGCATCCGGCGGCAACGGCTGCTTCGGTGCTGGCCGATGTCAACCAGGCGCTGCTGGATGCCGGCATGCGCAAGTACGGCACCATGATTTGCATGCTGTTCTCTCCGGCAGACAACCTGCTGCAATGGAGCCATGCCGGTCACACACCGCGCCCAGTGCTCTGGTCACCAGGGCGGGAAGCACAGTTGCTGGAAGGTCAGGGGCAGCCCGTGGGGCTGTTTGCCGATGCCGGGTATGTCGATCAGCAGGTGCAGTTGCCTAGGGGGTTTGCGCTCTGTCTGTGCAGTGACGGTATTCTGGAAACCTTGCCGGGCGATGATCTGGCCAGTCGTGAAGCGGCCCTGGTGGCCCGCGTACAGGCTGCGGGCGGGCGTTTTTCCGCGCTGGAGCAGGCGCTGGTTGTGCCGGACGCACAACCGGATGACCGTTCCGTTTTTGTTATCAGCAGGTCAGTCGATGAGTAGCGGAAAAATCAGGTACGCCGAGCAAAACGGCAGTTTTGTTCTCAAGTGCGCGGGGGATGTGCGTCTCACCTATTGTTCTGTGCTTAACGATACCATCGAGCAAAAGCTGGCAACCGGCCATTTTTGCTCGGTGATCATTGACCTGACCGAAGTCGACAGCATCGACAGTACAACACTGGGTCTATTGGCCAAGCTGTCCATCCTTTCCAAAGAAAATTTTGGCATGCTGCCCACACTGGCCAGCACCAATTCCGATGTGAGCCAGCAACTGGAAGCCATGGGCTTTTCCAGGGTGTTCAATATTGTCCACACACCGCAGCCATGTCCCGAATGCCTGACCGACCTGCCGGAGCAGCCGCAGTCTGAAGAAGTGGTGCGCGAGCGCGTACTGGAGGCCCATCGCATCCTGATGGACCTGAATGACAGTAACCGCGAAGCCTTCCGTGATCTGGTCGGCCTGCTGGAAGGTACCGGCAAGCGCTGCAGCCAGGCCTGATCTGTCGGCCATGGCTGCAGGCTGGTGGCATCAGCTAAACAACTGTTCCAGCTTGTTCTGGTCCACGGCAAAGGCACGAATGCCCTCGGCCAGCTTTTCAGTGGCCATGGCATCCTCATTGTGCGCCCAGCGGAAGGCGGCTTCGTTTAGTTCAATGCGTGCCTCTCCGGCCTGTTCAGGTGACAACTGGCGCACCAGCGGGCCATTCATGGCGGCCAGCTGGCTGATCAGCTCGGGGCTGATGGTCAGGCGGTCACAACCGGCCAGCGCCTCGATCTGGCCCGGATTGCGGAAACTGGCACCCATCACCACGGTGTTGAAACCGTTGCTCTTGTAGTAACGGTAGATACGCGCCACCGACTGTACGCCCGGGTCGTCCAGTCCGCTGTAATCCTGTCCGCTGGACTTCCTGTACCAGTCGTAGATACGGCCCACAAAGGGCGAGATCAAAAATACTCCGGCGTCTGCACAGGCGGCAGCCTGGGCAAAGGAAAACAGCAGGGTCAGGTTGGTCTGGATGCCCTGCTTCTCCAGGCGGCCGGCAGCGCGGATACCTTCCCAGGTGGCAGCGATCTTGATCAGGATGCGCTCTTTGCCCAGTCCCTTGGCCTGATAGGCTTCGATCAGCTTGAGGGCAGCGGCGTAGGTGGCTTCCTCGTCAAACGACAGGCGTGCATCCACTTCGGTAGAAATTCTGCCGGGAATCAGCTGGCTGATTTCCATCCCCACGGATACCGCAAAATCCATTGCCGCACGGGCAGCGTTGCCCGGGTTGGCGCTGCGCGCCTGTTGCAACAGGCCGGCATACTGTTGTTGCTGTGCGGCCTTGAGCAGCAGGGATGGGTTGGTGGTGGCATCCTGCGGTTGCAGGCTACGGATCAGGCTGACATCGCCGGTATCGGCGACCAGAGTGGTGTATTGCTTGAGCTGTTCGAGTTTGGAGGTCATGGCGCTGGATCTTGTGCTGCTTAAAAAGTTGGCGCACAGGGTACCAGCTGGGCGGATGGCCTGCCAGAGCGGCTAAGGTCGCAGCCCCGGCAGGCCCGCAGGTTATTAGCGGATATTCAGCTTGCGGCTGTTTTCGACGGCCTTGCGCCGAGGCAGCAGCAGATGGAGCAGCCCTTCTTCGTAACGGGCTTCGGCACGCTCCAGATCGATCTCCGTAGGCAGCTCAAAGCGTCTGGCTACGCTGCCGTAGTAGCGTTCGCTGCGCAGGCTGCGCGAGCCTTCTGTACGGCTGTCATGCTGGCGGATTTCGGCCTTGATGGTGATGATGGCACCGTCGATATCCACGTGGATGTCTTCTTTTTTAACGCCTGGCAGCTCGGCCTGGACGTGATAACCCTGTTCATCTTCCTGGACATCCAGACGGATGGACTGGGGCAGGGCGTTGCCGTGCAGGGGCTTGATATAAAAACCGCCAAGGTCGCTGACAAGTTCGTCAAACAGGCGGCTACGTGCCGGAAACATGCTCATGGCCATTCTCCTTTGAGGGTTGTCGGGATGACAGCTTTAATGGGGCCGGCATGCTGCAGTTCAATAGGGCAGGCAATAAAAAACCCCGGCCGGAGCCGGGGTTTTTCAAGGTCACTTAGAACCGTTTTACAACTTAGATGTTGTCGAACTGGTTCATGGTGTTGTCCTCACCACTGGCCTTCAGGGCAGCGTCACCGGAGAAGTACTCTTTGTGAGTATCAC
>CAZVDA010000187.1:0-4840 GCA_964625365.1 uncultured Thiopseudomonas sp.
GGCGGAGCACGCCATCGTCTATACCGAAAGCGAACAGCCGCCGTCACAGCTGGGCCTGCCGGCCAGCTGGCAGCTGCACCGCGAAAAACACGCGGGGCAGGTATACTACGCGCTCTGGCACACCTCATAACCCCGCTGCCGCCCGGCAGCACACCGGATACTGATCATGGAAACACTTAAAGGCTGGCTGGCCGTCGGCGCGTTGCGGGCCATCGCCCTGCTGCCCTGGCCCGCTGTACAAAAACTGGGCCGCCTGCTGGGCTGGCTGATGTACCGGCTACCCAACCGCTCCACCGAAGTGGCGCGCATCAACCTGCAAAAGTGCTTCCCGCACCTGCAGCCAGCCGAGCTTGAGCAACTGCTGCAGGAAAACCTGAAAAACATTGGCCAGACCTTCACCGAAAGCGCCTGTGCATGGATCTGGCATCCAACAAAAACACTCAAATTGGTGCGGAACGTAGAAGGACTTGAAGTGCTGGAACAAGCGCTGGCAGACGGAAAAGCCGTCATCGGCATCACCAGCCATCTGGGCAACTGGGAAGTACTCAACCATTACTACTGCCTGCACGGCGGCAATCCGGTCATTTTCTACCGCCCGCCCAAACTCAAGGCGCTGGACGAACTGCTGGCCCGCCAGCGGGTGCAGATGGGCAACCGGGTAGCCCCATCCACGCGGGAAGGCATTCTCAGCGTGCTCAAGGAAGTGCGCAAGGGCGGCGCAGTCGGCATTCCCGCCGATCCCGAACCGGCGCTGAAATCCGGTGTTTTCGTGCCGTTCCTGGCCACTCAGGCGCTGACCAGCAAGTTTGTGGCCGGCATGCTCGGCGGCAGGCAGGACAAGGTGGCCGGTGTGTTTCTGCACGCCTTGCGCCTGCCGGACGGCAGCGGCTTCAAAGTCATCATCGAAGCCGCACCGGACGACATGTACAGCGAAGACGCCACGGTGGCCACCGCAGCCATGAGCCGCACGCTGGCCAGCTATGTCGAACGCTGGCCCGAGCAGTACATGTGGACCATGAAACGCTTCCGCCGCCGTCCCGAAGGTGAAACACGCTGGTATTGATCCGCTTGAACTCTGCCTGCATACCGCCTAAAGTGATATCACCCACAAGGAGAGGTTCACTGCCATGCAAGTCCATTTACGCCAGCACATCCGTACTGCGCTGCAATGCAGCATCAAAATTACCCACCCGGATTTTTCCGAAGACGTGATTGCCAGTACCGAAGACCTTTCCGATACCGGCGTATTCGTCAAGCATCCCGAGCTGACCAGGCTTAAAGTGGGCGACATCGTGCATGGCCAGGTTCAGGACATGCCAACCGAAGCGCCCGTCCTGATGATGGAAGTCATGCGCATCACCTCAAAGGGTGCCGGCTTCCGTTTTATCCAGCAATAACAGCCCTCTCCCGGAACGCGCCTGCAATCTGCGCACCACTGTGCAGTCAATCCACTGCTGCCCGGTCACCACGGCATCCAGCGGCATGTCCCAGGGGGCCAGCGGCAGGCATTCCACCTGCTGGCACCCATGCGCCAGCCCCAGCAACGGCGGCAGCGGCAGGCTACATGCGGCCAGGGCGCGGTCGTAAAAGCCCCCGCCCATGCCCAGGCGCCCGCCGCGAGCATCAAAGCCCACCAGCGGCAAACACAGCAAGTCCAGCGTCCACAGCGGTCGCTGCCGTAACACGTCCGGCACCGGCTCGCGAATACCGAAACGATTGTTGCGCCAGCGGGTGCTGCCATCAATGCGCTGGAATACCATGTGCCGCTGTGGCCAGCGCGACACAACCGGCACATATACCGCCTTGCCCCGCTGTACGGCCTGCTGCATTACAAGGTGCGGGCTGATTTCGCCATCACTGGCCAGATAAAGGGCAACATGCCGGGCACGACGAAACCAGGGGTGCGGAGACAGCTGGCGGTACAGCCCGAGGGCGGCCTGTTTTTGCTCGGCGACAGACAGGGCCCGACGCGCATGCCTGAGTTGCTGGCGCAGTTTTTTACGGTCGGCGAGGGTGTCGGGGGGGAGGGACATCAGGAAAGGAGCTCCCCGGAAATGCCGCTACTGACGTGGCCCTTGAACCCGAAGAGTCCAAGGTGGGGCCGGCATTGAACCTTCAGGCTTTCCGCAAGCGGACATGCACACCAGTTCACAGGTGCCAGTCCCGTTTTGAGTGAATCGGCTCAGGGACGTGATCAGCTGGCCAACACTCCAGGGAGTTGCCAGCAGTATACACAGTATAAAGGGGGGCCTCAAACATGATCGTCAGGCATCGGCCAGAGCCCGGTCCAGCTGTTGCAGCAGCTGCTGCATCTGCTCGCCGCTCTGGTCGGACACCTCGTCCAGCTGCCGGGTACGGTGCTGCAGGTCGTGGGTAATATTGAGCGCTGCCAGTACCGCAATGCGCTCGGCACCAATCACTTTTCCGCTCCTGCGAATCTCGCGCATCTTGCCGTCAAGGTAGACTGCAGCACGCTCCAGATTATGGCGCTCCTCCACCGGGCATACCACATGGTATTCCTTGTCGAGGATATACACGGTAACCGTCTGGGATTGCGGTTGTGTCATGATTCTTGCTCCAGCGCCTTGAGTCGGGAAATCATCACCTCGACCTTGTGCCGGGCGGTTTCGTTTTTACTGATCAGCTGGGCACGCTCTTCCAGCCAGCGCTGCTCGGCCTCTTTCAAGGCCGCATACTGCGCCTTAAGTTCGGCATGGCGCTGGACCAGTTGCTGGATCTTGCCTGCCAGCGCAGCGAAATCCGGTTTTTTCACACGGCCTCCTGTGGTTTCTGCATCCGCCCGGGGCTGCTTGCTACAAGTGGGTAACGATACAGTAGCCGGTGCGGGGCAACAATGTCGGCGGCAAGTTTTTACGGCGGCGTTTCTGCGCACCCGCGCCAGTCGGGCTATACTGGCGCGCATCAATTTTCATTTACCCGCAGCCTGGAACACCACGTCATGAGCGAATCCACCTCGGCCTACCAGGCCTTTGTACAACTGCTGGTCAGCCAGGGCCAGCATTTTAGCCCGGCCGAACTGCACGGACTGCTGGTGGGCCATAGCTGTGGCGGTGCCGGCTTTGCTCCCGCTGCCTGGCTGGACAACGCCGCCCAGCTGTTTGACGGCGACATTCCCGCCAGCCTGCAACCGGCCCTGACCGGACTGCAGGAGATGCTGAAAACCGAGCTGGCCGCCGACGACTGCATGGCCATCACCCTGCTGCTGCCCGGCGACGACGACAGCCTGATCGAGCGTACCGCCGCTCTGGGCCAGTGGTGCCAGGGCTTTCTGAGCGGCTTTGGCGGCAGTGTCGGCCAGCGCAAGCTGTCGGACGAAGCCCGCGAAATTCTCGAAGACTATGTAGCCGTGGCACAGATTGTCGATGCTGATGACGCCGACGATGACGAGTCCAGCTTTATGGAAGTCAGCGAATACCTACGCATGACCGCCGTCTTCCTGTTTACCGAATGCAACCCGCCGGCCGCCCCGGCTCCCGCCGGCACGCCAGCCGTCCACTAAGGAATACCCATGCCGTCCCTGCCTGCCGCCGAATTTGCCCAACGCCGCCACCAGCTGATGGAGCAGATGAGCCCCAACAGCATTGCCATCCTGCCGGCCTCGCCGGTATGCAACCGCAACAACAGCGTGGACTACGCCTACCGGCCCAACAGCGACTTTTACTATCTGTCCGGCTTTGACGAGCCCGAAGCCGTACTGGTGCTGATTCCCGGCCGCGAGCATGGCCAGTACATCCTGTTTTGCCGCGAACGCGACCCGGCACGGGAACTGTGGGACGGCCTGCGCGCCGGACAAGAAGGTGCCATTCGCGACTTTTCTGCCGACGATGCCTTCCCGATCGGCGATATTGACGAAATCCTGCCCGGCCTGCTGGAAGGCCGTGACCGCGTCTACTACTCGGTCGGCAAAAACCTGGTCTTTGACCAGCAGCTGATGGACTGGGTAAATACCATCCGCAGCAAGGCCCGCCTAGGTGCCAGCCCGCCAAAAGAATTTGTCATGCTCGACCACCTGCTGCACGACATGCGCCTGTACAAGAGCGCCGCCGAAGTAGCGCAAATGCAGCAGGCCTGCGACATATCGGCCCGCGCCCATGTGCGTGCCATGCAGGCCGCCCGGCCCGGCATTCACGAATACCAGCTGGAAGCCGAACTGGATTACGAATTCCGCAAGAGTGGCGCACACTTTGCCGCCTATTCGTCCATCGTCGCCGGCGGCAGCAACGCCTGTATCCTGCATTACATCAACAACGACCAGCCAATCGAAGACGGCGAGCTGGTGCTGATTGATGCCGGCTGCGAGATCAACTGCTACGCCAGCGACATCACCCGCACCTTTCCGGTCAACGGCCGTTTCTCGCCCGAACAAAAAGCCCTGTACGAAATCGTACTGGAAGCCAACCTGGCCGCCATCGCCTGCGTGCAGCCGGAGCGTCACTGGAATGAACCCCACGAGGCCACTGTTCGTGTGATCACCGCGGGTCTGGTCCGCCTGGGACTGTTGCAGGGCGATGTAGACACCCTGATTGCCGAAGAAGCCTACCGCGACTTTTACATGCACCGCGCCGGCCACTGGCTGGGACTGGACGTACACGATGTCGGCGAATACAAGGTCGGCGACCAGTGGCGCGTGCTGGAACCGGGCATGTGCCTGACCATTGAGCCCGGCATCTATGTCGCCAAAGATAACCCGAACGTAGACGCCCGCTGGCGCGGCATCGGCATCCGCATCGAAGACAACGTGGTCGTCACCAAAACCGGCCACACAGTCCTCACCGGCGGCGTACCCAAGGCCGTGGATGAAATCGAGGCACTGATGGCG
>CAZVDA010000188.1:0-4818 GCA_964625365.1 uncultured Thiopseudomonas sp.
TGGCCCTGAGAAACCAGAATGTCGCTGGCAGGGGCAAGCTACCTTGATACAAAACTTTGCGTGCACATGTAGGTTCGAATTTATTCGAACAAATCGGGCTTTATTTGATCGGTTTTGGCCCATGTGCGAATAAATTCGCACCTACAGTGGCTGAACCATGGCGCGGAAGTTGAGGCCAGCTCCGATTACATGGGGGGTATTTATTCCTGACCAAGCCAGCGGCGGGCTGCCAGCAGGTACTGCAGCATCGACCACAGGGTCAGGACGGCAGAGATCAGCAGCAGCACATAGCCGGCAATCACCAGCCAGGTGAAACCGGGCGGCTGCGACAGCAGGATTAGCAGGGCGACCATCTGGGCGGCGGTTTTCCATTTGCCCAGGCTGGACACGGCCACCTTGCCGCGTGCGCCCATTTCTGCCATCCACTCGCGCAGGGCGGAGACCAGAATTTCGCGGCTGATGATGACCAGCGCCGGCAGGGTCATGAGCAGATGATGGTGGGTCTGGGCCAGTAGCACCAGCGCGGTGGCGACCAGCAGCTTGTCGGCAACCGGATCAAGAAAGGCACCGAAGGGCGTACCCTGATTCCACTTGCGGGCCAGATAGCCGTCCAGCCAGTCGGTGACGCTGGCCAGCGCGAAAATACCGCAGGCAACCCAGTAGTGGCCCTGAAACGGCATCAGGTAGACCGCCACCAGTACGGGGATCAGGGCAACGCGCATTGAGGTCAGAATGTTCGGGATGTTCATGGCAGCTCTGGCGTGAAGGTTAGTCCGGGTGCAGGGCCTGGTAGATGGTTTCTGCCAGGGTGGTGCTGATGCCGGGTGTTTTGGCAATTTCATCAATGCTGGCGCGGGACAGTTCCTGCAGGCCGCCGAAGTAGTTTAGCAGTTCGCGGCGGCGTTTTGGCCCCACGCCGGCAATTCCTTCCAGTGTCGAGGTGCGGCGGGTTTTGCCACGACGGGCACGGTGGCCGGTAATGGCAAAACGGTGGGCTTCGTCACGCACCTGCTGGATCAGGTGCAGGGCGGGCGAGTGTTCGTCCAGCTCCAGAATGGTTTCGCTATCATTCAGGAACAGGGTTTCCATGCCGGCCTTGCGGGTGACGCCCTTGGCCACGCCAATCAGGATGATGCCGTGAATGGCGAGTTCATCCAGAACCTCGCGCGCCATCTGCAGTTGGCCCTTGCCACCGTCGATCAGCAGTACGTCGGGCAGCTGGCCTTCGCCATCCTTATGGTTGCCAAAACGCCGGCTCAGTGCCTGGTGCATGGCGGCGTAGTCGTCGCCGGGGGTAATGCCGCTGATGTTGAAGCGACGGTAGTCGTTTTTGCGCGCGCCTTCGCGGCCAAATACTACGCAGGACGCTACCGTAGCCTCACCCAGGGTGTGGCTGATATCGAAACACTCGATGCGCTCCAGGCTGGTCTCGCTGTCCACATCCAGCGCTTCGGTCAGGGCGGCAAAGCGCTGCCCGATCTGGCTGTGGCTGCTCAGCCGTGCCTGCAAACCCTGTTCGGCATTGGTGACGGCCAGCCGCTGCCAGCGGGCACGGGTGCCGCGTACCTGGTGGCTGATGGACAGGCTTTTGCCATGCAGCTGACCAAAGGCACCGGCCAGCAGCGTCAGATCCGGGTGGTTCTGGTTGACGATCAGCTCGTCCGGCAAATCCTGGGTGCGGCCCGACAAATAATACTGGCCAAGAAAGGCATTGAGGATGTCGGCGCTGTCCTGTTCGATGGCGGTTTTCGGAAAATGGTTTTTGCCGCCTAGCACCCGGCCATCGCGTACATTTAGGATGTGCACACAGGCACCGCCGGGCAGGCTGAAAGCGGCAATCACATCGACGTTGCCGTGGCCGCCTTCCATGCTTTGCTGGTCCTGTACCCGGCGGATCAGGCTGATCTGATCGCGGTACTGGGCGGCCTGTTCAAACTCCAGCACCGCCGATGCCTGTTCCATGCGCTGGCCCAGCTCGCGGGTTAGGTGGTCGCTGCGGCCTTCCAGAAACAAGCTGGATAGACGCACATCCTCGGCATATTCGGCGGGACTGACCAGTCCGACGCAGGGTGCCTTGCAGCGTTTGATCTGGTATTGCAGGCAGGGGCGGCTGCGGTTGCTGTAAAAGCTGTTACTGCACTGGCGCACCTGAAAGGCCTTTTGCAGCAACGCCAGGCTTTCGCGGATGGCGCCGGCACTGGGGTAGGGGCCAAAGTAGCGGCCTTTGCCCTTTTTCTGCCCCCGTTCGATGCTTAAAGCGGGAAATTCGTCGTTGCTCAGCAGCACATAGGGATAGGATTTGTCGTCGCGCAGCAGGATGTTGTAGGGAGGCCGCCATTCCTTGATCAGTGTCTGTTCCAGCAGCAGGGCTTCGGTTTCGCTGGGGGTGATGGTGGTTTCCACCTGGGCGATTTTCGCTACCAGTGCGGCGGTTTTGGGTGCCAGTTGCTTGCTTTTGAAGTAACTGGTCAGCCGGTTTTTCAGGTTTTTTGCCTTGCCCACATAGAGTAGTCGGCCTTCGGCGTCGAACATGCGGTAGACGCCCGGGTGGCGGGTGCAGTGCTGGAGGAAGTCGTCGGCGTTGAAGGGGGTCATGGTGTTTGGTTTTTTCTATGGCTGGACTAAGTGCGGGCGCACCGGTTCATGGATTCCGCAAACACGCCGCAAGTACATCCTTGTAGGCTCTGCAACGCCATCCTTGGCGTTGCAAGGTTTGCTACACCCATGCACCGGCGCTGCTCTGGGCATTGAGGTTTCGGCAAAGCAGATGCTGTGTGCGCTGGCCCGCCATGTGTGGGGGGAGGTTTGGCAGTTTACCGGATTCGGGCGGTGGTTGCGGGTGCAGTATGGCGTGGCAGGCGCTATAATCGTGCATTTTCAGGCAAGACAGCATTCATGCAACTGGTTCGCGGCTTACATAATGTGCATCCGGCTCCCGCCGGCTGTGTGGCCACCATCGGTAATTTCGATGGGGTTCACCGTGGCCACCAGAAAATTTTGCAGCGTTTGCGCGAACGGAGCGCGGCCCTGGGCTTGCCGAGTTGCGTGATTATTTTTGAGCCGCAGCCGATGGAATATTTCCGCCCCGATGAGGCACCGGTGCGATTGACCCGCCTGCGTGACAAGCTGGAATTGTTTGCGGCCGCCGGGGTGGATCAGGTGCTGTGTGTGGCCTTTAACCGGCGTTTGCAACAGCTCAGTGCCGGCGAGTTTGTCCGCCGGGTGCTGGTACAGGCGTTGAACGTCAAGCATCTTCAGGTGGGCGATGATTTTCGCTTTGGCTGCGACCGCCGTGGCGATTTTGCTTTTTTGCAGCAGGCGGGTGCAGAGCAGGGTTTTACCGTGGAGCCGACCCAGACCGTAACCCTGGCTGGTCAGCGGGTGAGCAGCACGCTGATCCGGGAAAAGCTGGCGGCGGGTGACTTTGCAGGTGCCGAGCAGTTGCTGGGTCGTCCTTATAGTATTAGCGGCCGGGTGTTGCACGGCCAGAAGCTGGGCCGTCAGCTGGGTGTGCCAACCGCCAATATCCAGCTTAAGCGCCGCCATGCGCCGTTGCGGGGTGTGTATTTTGTGTCGGTGCGGCTGGCCGATGGACGTGTAGTGCCGGGCGTGGCCAATATCGGCATGCGGCCGACGGTGGAGCAGCAGAATGAAATTGCCCACCTGGAAGTGCATTTGCTGGATTTTGCTGAAGATATATACGGGCAGCGGATTGCGGTGACTTTTTACCGCAAGCTGCGCGATGAAGAAAAATTTGCCAGTTTGCCGGAGTTGCAGGCGGCCATAGAAAAGGATATTGAGCTGGCGTGGGAGTTTTGGCTCGCAGCTTTGTAGTGCTGGCTGGACGCTATGCTGCGGCTACGCTCCCGTGCTGAAGCGAGCTTCAGCACGGGGCTAATGCCTGGCACAGCGTCCAGCCAGCACGAAACTGCGCAGCGCCGGGGAGAGAATGGCCCGACTTGGTCGGGCTGCTGACGCTTGTGAAGGTTGGGCGGCAGCGTTTTGAAAGAATTTAGAGACGGGCTGAGAGCGCTCGTACACAAGGAAACACTGAACACATGGGCTGGCTCGAAATGAAGCTGCCCAGCAGGCTTGTCATGCTGCGCGTAGTCGCAGCATCCATGGATTCTGCGACTCGCTATGCTCGCGCAGAATGACGTAGTGTAGTTTTATTCAGCGTTTCCATAAAAAACATGTAGATCACCAAAATAGACCCAATCACCATGACCGACTATAAACCTACGTTAAACCTGCCTGAAACCGAATTCCCCATGCGTGGCGGCTTGCCGGCGCGTGAGCCGCAGACGCTGGCGTACTGGGACAGCATCAACCTGTACCAGAAGATGCGTGAGCAGGGCAAAGGCCGTCCGCTGTTTGTACTGCACGATGGCCCTCCCTACGCCAACGGCGACATTCATATTGGCCACGCGGTTAACAAGGTAATCAAGGACATAATTGTTCGTAGCAAAACCTTATCTGGTTTTGATGCGCCCTATGTGCCTGGCTGGGACTGTCATGGTTTGCCGATTGAGCACCGTGTAGAAGTTAAACACGGCAAGAATCTGCCCGCCGACAAGGTGCGCGAGCTGTGCCGTGAATACGCTGCCGAGCAGATCGAAGGGCAGAAAGCCGACTTTATCCGTCTGGGCGTGCTCGGTGACTGGGACAACCCCTACAAAACCATGGACTTTGCCAACGAGGCCGGTATCGTGCGTTCGCTGGCCAAAATGGTCGCAGGCGGTTTCGTATTTCAGGGTCTGAAACCGGTCAACTGGTGTTTCGACTGTGGTTCGGCGCTGGCCGAGGCCGAGGTCGAGT
>CAZVDA010000189.1:0-4802 GCA_964625365.1 uncultured Thiopseudomonas sp.
AGCGTTTCAAGCAGGCCGCCGAGCAGCTGGACGAGCGGCCAAGGGTAGGGCGCGACATCTTTCTGCCGCTGATACGCATCAATCCATTACGCAGCCAGACCAGCCATCCCGAAGTTGACATGCAGGAATTGCTGCAGGCGCTGGCCGATGTGCTCAAGCGGGCCGACATGTTCGAAAGCCATCAGGTCAGCCGTGAAACGCTGTCTACCCGCGAGCGCATGAGCCTGATTCTGGAACAGTTGCGTGGCCAGGAGTTTGTGCCATTCCGGCGCTTTTTCAGCGCCGATGAAGGCCGGCTGGGCGTGGTGGTTACTTTTATGGCCATTCTGGAGCTGGTCAAGGAAAGCCTGATCGAGCTGGTGCAAAACCAACCCTATGCCGAAATCCATGTACGGATGAATCCCGCATGAACACCCCATTGCCCGATATTTTGCAGGCGCTGTTGCTGGCCCACGGCAAGCCCTTGTCCCTGCAGCAGTTTCAGGATTTGCTGTCCCCGGAACAGCTGGCAGCAGCCGACATTCGCCAGGGGCTGGAACAGTTGCAACAACTGCTCGCCGATGGCCCGTTACAGCTGGAAAAGGTGGCCAGCGGGTACCGCTTGCAGCTGCATGGGCGTTACAACCGCTATGTGGAGCGCTTGTGGGACGAGCGCCCGCAGCGTTATTCACGTGCCTTGCTGGAAACCCTGGCGCTGATTGCCTACCGCCAGCCGGTCACCCGTGGCGAAATCGAGGACGTGCGAGGTGTGGCCGTCAACAGCCACATTATTCGCACCTTGCAGGAGCGGAACTGGATCAAGGTGGTTGGCCACAAGGAAGTACCGGGCCGGCCATCGCTGTTTGCCACCACCCAAAGCTTTCTCGACTATTTCAACCTGCAAAGTCTCGACCAGCTACCGCCGCTCAAAGAAGTGCGCGACCTGAGCGCCGCCTTTGAACGCCTGCAACATAGCCTGGTGCAACAGGCCGAAACCCGTAGCACAGCCACACCGGACGAAGACGAGGATGAGCGACCGGTGCAGGAACTCAGCTTCAGTCACTTGCTGGCCGAGCTGGATAAAATGGAAACCGGGCTGAAAACTGATTTTGTTGATTTGCAGGCGGATGTGACTCTGGATGAATCTGAGTCGCCCTAAAGCCATAATGGATATTATGTTAAATATAGTTTATGCAAGCAAGCCTGGTTGTCGGCTACTGGTTGGTTGTAGCATGACGCTTTGTCGCAGTGCCGTACGCTGCCCGGCTTGCTATGCTTCACGTTCCGTATCCCCCCCATAAAGGAATTACCCGATGCGTAGCCCGTTTTTAAAATCTGTCCTGTTTAGTTCAATGCTTGCCCTGTCTTTTTCAACCCTGGCCGACCAACATGCAGGCCATGGTGTGCATGATGTGCATGCTGCCGAGGCGCAAAAAGGCAGTTTTGCCGCTACCCTGGCCAGTCTGGGCATTGAACAGCCCTGGTCCCGTGCCTTGCCGCCTACGGCCAAAACGGGTGCGGTGTTTGTTGGCATCTACAATCAGGGTGAAGACGACCGGCTGGTGGCGGCAGATACGCCCATTGCCGAAAAAGCAGAGCTGCACACCCACCGCATGCAGGAAGGCCTGATGCAGATGATCCAGGTAAAAGGCATCGAGATTCCAGGCCATGGTGGCCGGCTGGAGCTCAAACCCGGCAGCTACCACATCATGTTGATCGGCCTGAAACAGCCGCTGCGTGAGGGTGACCGTTTCCCGCTGCAGCTAACTTTTGAAAAGTCTGGAACGGTCGAGCTGGACGTTGAGGTACGTAGTCTGGATGCCGACACCGGTGCCGAACACTCCCGACATCATTAGTGACAAACACGGGCATCTTCCGGATGGGAAAGCATTGGCGAATCCAGCGCCACAGGAAAGCACATGGCTGACTTTTCTCTTCGACTGGTGTTGCTGATGCGTGAAATCCCGCGCGAACCGCAGTTTGTCAGCACACAGACCCTGCTTGAGCGACTGCTTGACGCTGGACATGAGGTATCTTTGCGTACCGTCCAGCGAGACTTGCAGGCATTGTCCGTACATTTCCCGCTGGTGCAAAACAAGCCACAGGGGCGCGGTAAAACCGGCCTTGGCTGGGCGTTTGCCGCCAATAGCCAGAGCATTTCCTTTCCGGTGATGGGCAGTGCCGCCGCCCTCACCCTGATGCTGGCCCGGCAACACCTGCAAAGCCTGTTGCCCAGCGAAGTATTGAATCATCTTGAGCCTTTTGTTCAGGAGGCACAAAACCTGCTGAACACTCAGGACAGTGGCCAGTACCGGGACTGGTTCGACAAGGTACGCATCGCCCCCCGGCAATGTCTTGCTGCCACCCAGGGTCAATGCCGGCACGCTGGAAGCCATCTACCAGGCACTACTGGAAAAGCGCCAGTTCAGCGCCACCTACAACGGCCAGCCCGAACGCATCATTCATCCCTACGGGCTGGTACAGCAAGGCAGCGTGCTTTATCTGATTTGCCGTTTTTACGACTATGACGACGTGCGCATCACCGCCCTGCACCGCTATGCAGAAGTCGTGGTGCTCAACGAACCGGCACGCGAGTTTGCCGGTTTCAATATTGACGACTATCTGCAACTGGGCGTGATGCACTGGTCGCCAGGTGGCCAGGTACGGCTGGAGTTAAAAGTTAAGCCCTGGCTGGCCAACCACCTGGACGAGTCTCCCCTCTCCTACCAGCAAAAATTGCAGAAGCAAAACAACGGGGAATACCTGCTCATCACCAACGTGCTTGACAGTATTCAGCTGCGGCGCTGGCTATTGTCATACAGCACCGAGCTTGAAGTGATGCAGCCGCCGGAATTGCGGGACTGGCTGGGTCAGGAGCTGGCAAAAGCGGCAAACAAATACGCCAACTAAACCACGCCTCTCACCCATTATTTTGTGTCCCGGCACACACCTGAGCCGATAAAAGCGTACAATCACCTCAAATATTGATTTGATTAGCCCGGATATTCGCCTCATGTACATCTGGCAACTGGAAAACTGGCCGCAATTTGACTGGGACGAAACACAGCTGCGCCCCCGGCTCGACCGCATACGCCTGTTGCAGGGCAAGCTGCTCGGCAGTACCGCCGTTACCGGCGAGTCCATTGCCCTGGAAATGGAGGCGTTGATTCAGAACGCCATTCGCACCAGCGAAATCGAAGGTGAAAACCTGGATGCTGCCTCGGTACGCTCCTCGGTAGCCCGCCAGCTTGGGATCCGCCACGCAGGCTTTGCGGGAAAGACCACCCCGGAAACAGATGCCATGGCCAGCCTGCTCATTGAAGCTACACGCAACTGGCAGTCACCCGTTACCCTTGCCCGCCTGGACCAGTGGCAAACCCTGGTTTTCCCCGGCGAACCTGAAATGACCGCCAGCCTACGCGACGAGCAGCCCATGCATGTCATGTCTGGCCGCCTGGACCGGCCCACCATTCATTTCACAGCGCCACCCAGAGATGGGCTTGAGCAGCAGCTACAGACATTTCTGGACTGGTTTAACCACCCACCCGCCAATCTTGACGGCCTGCTACGCGCCGGCATTGCCCACCTGTGGTTATTAACCCTGCACCCGTTTCCGGATGGCAACGGACGTATCACCCGCGCCCTGACAGACCGCGCCCTTGCCCAGTGTGAGCAGCAGTCCGTACGTTTTTATGCCCTGAGCGAAGCCATCATGCGCCAGCGCAACAGCTACTATCTGGAGCTGGAACGGGCACAAAAAGGCAGCTTGAATATCACACAATGGCTGCACTGGTTTCTTGCCACCCTGGAAGATGCGCTGGGGCTGGCACAGCTCAGAGTGGAACGCACCCTGATCAAAACCCGCTTCTGGCACAGGTTTCGTGAATGTACCCTCAATGAACGCCAGACCAAGGTGCTCAATCGTATGCTGGATAATTTCGGTGAAGAATTTACCGACGGCCTATCTGCCAGACACTACCGCGCCCTAGCCAAAACCAGCCCCGCCACCGCCACCCGCGACCTTGCCGACCTTGTGCAAAAAGGCTGTTTGCTGGCTTTGCCGGGTGGTGGGCGGAGTAGTCGGTATAGGGTTAATCAATAACAGTTAGCCGTTGTTCTATGCAAACAACGTCTCCAAACTTCTTGCATACGTTAAAATACTTATATAAGCAATGTAGGTATGGTTGTAAGCCCCAGTTTATTTAAAGTTGCCTGAGAAAGCTTATCGGTGTTTTCTATTACCCACTCAACAAGTTCCTCTCCTTCCATAACATTTATCCCAGAGCTGATTGCTCTCTGTATAAAACCTGGGCTTACATTTGCTGACGTTATAATCCACTTTTGATTATTTGCATCTTCTTCTTCACTACTTAAATCATCAAGAGCTTCAAGCTGAGCTAGTGCATGCGAGCCAGTTTTGCCACTATGGTGCTTGACTTGAATAATCAACTTAGAAGTAAACTTCCTTGTTGATTCTGCAACTATATCTGCATCCGCAACACCTTGATGCTCACGCTTACTCTGTATCTTTGCTGTATACCCTTCAATCCTTAACAATTCAGCCACGAGCTTTTCCAGACCATATCCACCACCTTCAAGATAAGTATTCCCTCCACGAATATTACTAAGCAACTGAATCTTAAGTTCATTTAATGCAGCTGTTTCAAGAACGCTTAACTTAGAATCAAAACTAATTGCGTCACCAGAACTTGCTTCGTCTATTAGATTTAAAATTTCATCTTTAAAGTCAGCAAGCGATACGACTGTCATTCGAATTTTTAATCTCGCTTCGAATCCTTCTTTTAATTTTTTGCGCTGGATTC
>CAZVDA010000190.1:0-1862 GCA_964625365.1 uncultured Thiopseudomonas sp.
GAGATTACAGCGTAATGCCGCAGCTGGCAGGCACTGCGCCCAGCTGGCCGGTAATTTCGCGGTTGAGTTCTGCGGCGTTAAAACCCAGTACGTCGAGGCGGGCTTCGAGGGAGACTACGTGGCCGCGCAGGTAGCGTTCGTACATGGTGCAGCCGCGCGGCTTGCCGTTTTCGACCGTTTCAGCATTGTTGTTACGCTGGAAAAAGGTATCCGAATAGCGCACAGCTGAATCGACGTAGCACAGTTTGTACGCCTGGCGGGCATCGGCCAGGGCAGCCGGTTTTGCGGCCTCGCGGGCGGCAATGTCGGCAACGTGGATACACTCGTAAACCGGTAATTCGCCTTCATTGACCTTGTCCCAGGCCATGCCGAAGCTCTTCTGGTAAGGCTCGGCAACCTGCGGTGCTGCGTCGCCCGCCATCACCGGTACAGCCAGCATCAGGCCCAGTACAGTTGCCGCTAGAGTTTGTGCTTGCATGTGCGTTCCCCATGATCAGTAAGTGTGTGCGGTGCGGCTGTTGCCGCCCGCATCAACGTCGAAAATCCTAACGCCAGCGGCCACAAAATACCAAGGGCTTAATCAACAAAACCTGTTTTAATCAAGCCGGCCCGGCCGACACCGGCACGCTGGCCGGCTTGCCTGTATAATTTGCATTCAACTCCCTACGGTTTTTCCCATGACCTCATCGTCCGTCAGTCCGGGCATCCGGCTGATCATTCTGCTGGCCTCGCTCAATGCGCTGGTGGCAGCCGCCATCGACATGTATCTGCCAGCCTTCCCTGCCATTGGCATCAGCCTGGGCATTGAGGCCGGCCAGGTGCAGCAAACGTTGACGGTGTTTCTGATCGGCCTGGCGGTAGGCCAGGGTTTTTATGGCCCCCTGCTCGACCGCTACGGCCGCCGCCGCCCATTACTGATAGGAGTGTTGCTGTTTACTCTGGGTTCGGCGCTGGCCGCGCTGGCACAAAGCTTTGAGTTGCTGCTGGTGGCGCGTTTCATTCAGGCGCTGGGCGCTGCTGCCGGTTCGGTCACGCCCCGCGCCATCATTGCCGACACCTGTGATGTGGGCACCGCCGCCCGTGCCTTTTCCATGCTGATGCAGGTGATGATGCTGGCACCCATCACGGCACCCATCATTGGCGGGGCCATGTTATTGATCGGCCCCTGGCAGCTGATTTTCTGGGTGCTGGTGGCAGCCGGCAGCCTTGCAGGGCTAGCCAGCCTGCGCATGCTGCCGGAAACCCTGCCGCCAGAAAAACGCCTGCCGATTTCGGTGCACAGCATTGTGCGCAACTACCTCAAGCTGCTGGGGCATCCGCGCTTTCTGCTGTACACGCTGGCATCCGGCTTTATGGTGGCCGGGCTGTTTACCTACATCAGCAACTCGCCCTTTGTTTTTATCGAACATTTCGGGCTAACGCCCGGCCAGTACAGCCTGATCTTTGGTGCCAGCGCCAGCGGCATGATCCTGACCGGCCAGATCAACCTGCGCCTGCTGCGCTTCTATAAGCCGCTGCAGGTGCTGTATCTGGGGCTGAGCGGCTTTGTCGGTACCGCCCTGTTGCTGGGCCTGCTGGTACTGACCGGCACCGCTCAAGCCTGGAGCTATGCCCTGCTGCTGGGGCTGTGCCTGTCGATGCTGGGCATGATCAGCGGCAACCAGACCGCCATTACCATGAGCTACGCCCGCCAGTTTGCCGGTATTGCTTCGTCGCTGATGGGCATGCTGCAGTTCCTGCTGGCCGGGCTGCTCAGTTTTCTGGTCAACCTGATGCCGACCAGTCTGACGACCCTGCCGACGGCGCTGGCCGGCTTTGGCGCTGTGGCGGTTGCCCTCTGTGTACTGGCGCGGCAAATGCCG
>CAZVDA010000190.1:1962-4788 GCA_964625365.1 uncultured Thiopseudomonas sp.
CTTCGTTTGATTCATCCAGGAAAACACCATGAAGTCGCCGTGCCTTGTTGCTTCCACCCTGTTGCTGTCCCTGCTGATGCCCGCGCTGGCCCAGGCCACCAATGGCTATTTCTCCCATGGTTACGGCATCAAGTCACAGGGTATGGCGGGCGTGGGCATTGCCCTGCCGCAGGATGGCCTGGCAGCGGCCAGCAATCCGGCCGGCATCGCCTTTGTCGGCAACCGCCTGGATCTGGGTGCCAGCCTGTTCAAGCCGCAGCGTGAGGCGTCCATTTCCGGTAATCCTTACGGGCTGGACGGCCATTATTCCGGCAACAGCAAAAAATACTTTGTGCTGCCCGAGCTGGGCTATGTACACCCGCTTGATGAACGCTACACCAGCGGCCTGGCGATTTATGGCCACGGCGGCATGAATACCGGCTATGACCGCAACCCCTGGGCGAACATGGGCGCGAGCGGCTCGGCCGGCGTCAGTCTGGAGCAGCTGTTTGTTGCGCCGACGCTGGCGGTACGCCTGCATCCGCACCATGCGGTTGGCCTGTCGCTGAACCTGGCCTACCAGCGCTTTGAGGCGCGGGGCATTCAGCCGTTTGCCGGTTTCTCACAGGCACCCGGCCACTTTTCCAACCGTGGCAAGGACTCCAGCACCGGCTGGGGCGTGCGGGTTGGCTATACCGGTGAAATTGCATCCGGCCTGACGCTGGGCCTGACCTATACCAGCAAAACCCGCATGGGCAAATTCAAGAAGTACAAGGGGCTGTTTGCCGATCAGGGCAGCTTTGACGTGCCGGCCAGTTACGGCATCGGCCTTGCCTGGCAGGCCAGCCCCGGGCTGACCCTGGCTGCCGACCTGCAGCATATCCGCTATGGCGATATCAAGGCGGTGGGCAACCCCATGGTCGATGCACCTTTTGGTAGCTCTGGCGGCCCGGGTTTCGGCTGGCGCAACCAGACCATTGCCAAACTGGGCATCAGTCACCAAATCAGCCCGCGCCTGACCCTGCGCGCCGGCTATAGCCATGCCTCGCAGGTGGTGCGCTCCAGCGAGGTAATGCTCAACATTCTGGCTCCGGGCGTAATCAAGGATCACCTGAGCCTGGGCGCAACCTGGACCACGGACAGCAACAACGAACTGAGCCTGGCCTACACCCATGCCTTCAGCAACACCGTCAAGGGCACGCTGCCGGCCAATGTGGGCGGCGGCCAGGCACGGCTAAAAATGAACCAGCATATTCTGGGTGTGGCCTATAGCTGGCTGTTCTGAAATAACCTGGAAACTGCGACGGCAAACATAATATCTATTTGATAACTGTGTGGGTAACGCCGATAATGACCGCCTGTTACCACGCCCCGCCCTGCGGGGCGTTCTGTCTGGTTTACTGTGGGTGATTTGCTTCCATGACAATTGACTGGTCAAACTTTACTCCCTATTCCGCCCTTGGCGGCGGCCTGCTGATCGGGCTGTCGGCCATACTGGTGCTGCTGGTGCTGGGCCGTATTGCCGGCATCAGCGGCATCCTGGCCGGCGCATTCAACGCACGGCCTGCCGGCGAACGGTTATGGCGGGCAGCCTTTGTGGCCGGGCTGGTGCTGTCTCCACTGCTATATGGCCTGTTCGCCAGCCTGCCGGAAAGCCGTATTGATGCCGACTGGCCCTTGCTGATTGTGGCTGGTCTGCTGGTCGGCTTCGGGAGCCGTTACGGGTCGGGCTGCACCAGCGGCCACAGCGTATGCGGTATTTCCCGCCTGTCCATGCGTTCACTGATAGCCACCCTGACCTTTATGGCGACGGGTTTTGCTACCGTGTTCGTTGTTCGTCATCTGCTGGTGTGAGGTCAGTCATGCAAAATCTGGTTTCTTTTTTGCTGGGTCTGCTGTTTGGTCTGGGCCTGATCATTTCCGGCATGAGCAACCCTGCCAAGGTACAGGGCTTTCTCGATCTGGCCGGCCACTGGGACCCGTCCCTGGCGCTGGTGATGGGCGGTGCTGTCGGCGTCGGCCTGCTTGGCTTTACGCTGGTGGTGCGTCGCGGCCGTTCACTGCTGGGCGGCGTGCTGCAGCTGCCCACCAAAACCCTGATCGACCGTCGCCTGCTGATCGGCAGCGCCCTGTTTGGCATCGGCTGGGGTCTGGCCGGTATCTGTCCCGGCCCGGCACTGGTACTGCCCGGCGCGGGCCAGCTGGTCAAGGGCGGAGTTTTCATTGCCGCCATGCTGGCCGGCATGCTGCTGTTCAGCCTGTTTGAACGGCGCAACAGCGCTGGCTGATAACCGCAAGGCAACAAAAAAGCGACTTTAAAGTCGCTTTTTTGTTGGGTACTGCAAGAGGGTCAGGCCAGAATCGAGCCCTTGAGCTTTTTCATGGCTGCCTGCTCGATCTGGCGGATACGCTCGGCAGACACACCATACTGGGCAGCCAAATCATGCAGGGTGGCCTTGTCTTCATTGAGCCAGCGTTGCTGGACAATATCGCGGCTGCGCTCGTCCAGTTGCTCCAGCGCCTCATACAGGCTGGCGTTTTCGCTTTCTACCGTATGCTCGGCTTCATAGCGCAATGCCGGGTCATAGCTGTGGTCTTCCAGATACTGGGCTGGTGCATAGCTGGCATCTTCGTCATCGCTGTCCAGCGGGTCGAAGGCCACGTCGTGGCCGGTGAGGCGGCTTTCCATTTCGTGCACTTCGCGCACTTCAACGCCCAGGCTGTCGGCCACGGCGCTGGCTTCATCGTGGGTCAGCCAGTTGAAGCCCTTTTTCTTGCTGCGCAGGTTGAAGAACAGCTTGCGCTGGGCCTTGGTGGTGGCCACCTTGACGATGCGCCAGTTGCGCA
>CAZVDA010000191.1:0-4703 GCA_964625365.1 uncultured Thiopseudomonas sp.
CAGCTCTTATTCTTCCATCTTCACCATGTATCTTTGTATCAGATTTTTGATTTTTCGCAATTTGTTCAGCTATTTTTATAGCTTCTTTTTGCGTTTGAGTTACTTTTGTTGCTTTGGTATTTCCAGCACCTTTTACAGCCCATCCGTTTTCATGTTTTACTACATGTTGATTTTTACCTTTTGACATTTTTTGCCTCCTTGTCTTTTAAAATTTTAAGTTCTTTAATGATTAACTGAACAGCATTTTCATTATATAAGCTTGGTGTACCATTTGGTATTTCACCACTTTCTTTATACTTTTCTTCATGTTGTTTTGTTCTAAAGTTATAAGCTGAATATTTAATATCTTGCTTAAGCTCGTTATTTGAAATTATTTCATTAACATGTGATTGATTAACATCTGGAATTGCTGATTTTATTTTTTCAACCATTTCTTTATAGCTTAATGGATATTGTTCTGTAATTCTCTGCTTTTTAATTTTTATAATCTCGACCTGATCGACAGGCTGAACATCTCCAACCAATCTCAATGTTGAAGCACCTTTCTTTTCAGAAAATTCTCCCTCTTTAATAAATCTAATTTTAGGAATCAACTCTTCATCTATAACCAGTACATTGTCTTTGTCTTTTTCGATAAGACCTTTTTCGGTATCTAAAATAGCAGCATTTGAAGGTCCGATTTTAGTTATTTTATCTATAAGAGATAATATCTGCGATGAGTTTTGAAGTATTCTATTTTCAATAATTTCATTCAGTTCACCATATTCTATCTTTTGTGTTCTACCAGCATATCTATAATATATTTCACCATTTTTAATATTGCCTTCATCTTGTTTAGCAATTATTGGTTTTACTTTTACTTCTTCAATATAGATAATTCCAAAAAATTTTCCATAAACTTCAACAGTCTGTTTTGCCCAATTAATACTTGGTGAAAATAATTTATTAATTTCTCCACTAATAAATTCTTCATCAATCTGCTCAAACATCTGGGCAGATTTTTTATTAAGTCCATTAGGCTCTTTTGGTTTGTCTTTAACTCCAAATACTAAGTAACCACCGCAATGGTTCGCAAATGCAGCAAAATTTTTTAGATAATCATCCCATCCAGCATGATTGAAATTTTCTTTAAATTCAAGATTCTTAGTTTCTCTATGAAAAATATATTTTTCTCTTGAGTCTAATTTAAGTATTTCTCCAATCATTTCTGAAGATAGCGGATTATCTAAATCAATTTTCACACCTTAACCCTCACTTGTCCAGTTAATAGTTTTTGCATAAGTGCTTTTTTTTGCAAGTTTAGCTCTTGAAGTTCATTTTTAAGAAGATTTATCTCATCATCTGCAAGGCTTAAAACTTCGGCTATTTTCTGTTGTTCATCAAAAGAAGGCTTATTGATTGTAAATTTTTCAATCGCACTCTTTTGAATATTCGGCAATCCTGAGCCAACTCTAAGCTTCATAATATTATGTTGATTATATTTCAAGAATTGATATAGAAATATCTTGTCAATTTGTAAATTTAATAATGTATAACAATGTCCTCCACTCCAAAATTTATTTTGAAGAAAGTTCACATATCCACAAGAATTTCCACCCTCGCTGATTGTAATTGTATTTGCTTCAGTGTTCCAATCATCAGTAAAACCAGAAGGTTCAATACCTCCGTTTATAACAGGAAATTCGCCATCATTCTCTAAAGTATCTTTGTTGAGTTGTTCACCTTTTTTGATATCGCAAATTTCTCCCAATCTCACTTCTTCCCACTCATCACTAAACCCATCAAAACGAACTTCAGCACTTAAAAGCTTTTGCATTAAACCTTTTTTTAGTTGCTCTTTTTCTTTGATAAGTTCATCTTGTTTTACGATAGAAGCATCCCAAGTGGTAAGAATTTGGGCGATTTTTTCTTGCTCTTTTAGGGGTGGATTTGGAGCCAAATAAGTATAAAATGAGGCTCCTGTTAATTGTGGAATTCCACTGCTTTCATCAAATATTTTCATTTTAAAATTGATGTATTCACTAATGAAATCAACATTAGAGTTATATTTAGGTTGCAACACCAACAGTCTTCCAATTGCACCAAAATCATGATGTCTGCTGAAGGCTGTTCCTAATCCAATACCTCTTCCAACAACTGTTAAGCTATTTCCTTGATACTCTTTAGTTTTGGAATAACCATATAATCCTCTATTTTCAACCGTATTAGAATATATTGGATAAATATGCTCATCAGTTTTAATTGGTGAATAATTTTTTTCGTCTAAATCTTTTCCAACTTTTATTTCAAAAATATCCCCCAACTTCACAACATCCCAATCCTCTGGAATAATCCCCACTTTTGTTTGCTTATAGCCTTGTTTAATTTCACTCATGGTTTTTTCTCCACCTTTTGCACAAGCTTATCAAAGTCCGATACATAGAGTTTATCTTGCTCTGTTTTGTATTTCTCATATTCGCCTATGGCTAATGCTTCGGCAAATTTAGCTGTTATTTTGCCTTTGTCCCCAAGTATCTCTCTATCGTTCATGGTTAAAAAGCTATGAAGCTTCTCTATCCAATCTTTTTGGGTCATGATTTTTTTGCTTTTGGCTTGAAACTCGGCAAAATTTAGATACATCTCAACAATGCGGTTGTACATATCTAGCTCATCGGCACTCAGGTAGTTTTTGGCAACGGTCACATCACTTTTGCGAATAGCTCCATTTGGTGAGTTTTTCCAACTTGTTAGCCCCATATTTGGCTCACTACTTTTTGCTCGTTGGTTGATGATTTCTGCTGCTGTTAGCCCTGTGATGGCAAAGTGGAGCTTATTTTGTACGGTGGCATAAAACTCTTTTGTCATTTCACTATTGGCGTCATAATCACTACTGCACTGCGCATAGATGTCGGTAATCTTTTGATAAAACCTTCGCTCACTTGCCCTTATGTCTCGTATTCGCTCTAATTGCTCATCAAAGTAGTCTTTGCCAAAGGGTTGATTTGGGTTTTTGAGCCTTTCATCATCCATCGCAAAACCTTTGATGATGTACTCTTTTAGTATTTTAGTGGCCCAAATTCTAAAGTGTGTCGCACTTGCACTATTGACACGGTAGCCAATAGAGATGATAGCATCAAGGTTGTAGTGCTTTGTTTTGTAGTTTTTGCCATCAGACGCAGTTGTCAAGAAATCCTTGACAACTGAATTTTCATCCAATTCGCCTGATTCAAATATATTCTTTACATGTAAACTCACATTTTGTTTTGTGGTGTCAAATAGTTCTGCGATACGCTGTTGTGGTAGCCAAATGGTTTCATTTTCTACTAAAATCTCAACTTTTATATCTTGATTTGGTGTTTTGTATAAAATGATTTCACTCATTACTTTTTGTCCTCAAGGCTTTTGTGTGACTTTTCTATCTTACTCACACTCTCTTTTGGAGTTGGTAAATCTTCTGGCATCGTTCCGCCCAGCTCTTTTATTGTGTCTCTTACCTTTTTGCCTACTTCATAGTGAGTTTTGTTGGCTTTTATTTTACCTTGGATATTTTCTCTTTTTAGTTTTTCTTCTGTTTGAGTAAGAGCAAACATAGCTGTTGCTTTATCTGTGTGGCTATCTAGTTGCTTTATCTCTTCAAATGTTTGGTGGTGTTGTAACTCTATATCTTTTTTCATCTTATAGCCCCAACTCTTTTAGATACCCACTCATTTTTGATTTGATCTCTACAAGCTCATTTTCAATAGTTACTATATTTGTTTTGGTAGCATCTAAATCAATAATTTCCTCTTCTTCAAATGTATCTACATATCTTGGGATATTTAGGTTATAGTCATTTTCTTGTATCTCCTCAAGAGTTGCTACATGTGAGTACTTCTCCATTTCACTTCTATTTCTATATGTTTCGATTATCTTTGCTATATGCTCATCTGTGAGGTTGTTTTGATTTTTACCTTTCTCAAACTCACGACTTGCATCGATAAAAATTATGTCATTATGAGTTCTATTTTTTTTGAATATCAAAATACATGCAGGAATGGTAGTTCCAAAAAAGAGATTTGCAGGCAATCCGATAACTGCGTCAAGAAGATTTTCTTCTATCAGCCTTGTTCTGATTCTCCCTTCACTCGCACCTCGAAACAACACCCCATGAGGTAGTATGACCCCCATTTTTCCGTTAGAATTAAGGGAGCTAATCATATGAAGCACAAAAGCATAATCGCCTTTGCTTTTAGGCGGCACTCCGTAGTTAAACCTCCCAAAACTATCATCATTAGCAGCTTCTGCCCCCCACTTATCAAGGCTAAATGGCGGATTTGCCACTACCACATCAAAAGTTTTAAGAAGATTGTCTTGCAAGTGAAGTGGATTTCTTATAGTATCTCCCCATTCGATAACAGCATCATTTATCTCATGTAAGAACATATTCATCTTACACAGTGCATGCGTTTGACCATTTTTCTCTTGCCCATAAAGACGGAAATTTTTACTGCCTATCTCTTTACTGGCCTTAATAAGAAGAGAACCAGAACCACAGGTAGGGTCGTAAATCATCTCTCCTTCCTTTGGCTCAACAAGTTTTGCTAAAAGGGTTGATACTTCACTAGGGGTATAAAATTCTCCGCCTTTTTTCCCTGCATCACTTGCAAAATGAGAGATTAGATACTCATACGCATCTCCTATTACATCATTTCCCTCTAACATTGAAGGTCTTAAATCAAGTCTTG
>CAZVDA010000192.1:0-4667 GCA_964625365.1 uncultured Thiopseudomonas sp.
CGATCAGCACCGACAGGTGCAGCTCGCCACGACCGGAGACCTTGAACTTGTCGGGATCGCCGGTTTCTTCCACCCGCAGTGCCACGTTGTGCAGCAGTTCTTTTTCCAGACGCTCCTTCAGGTTGCGGCTGGTAACGTACTTGCCTTCTTTACCGGCAAACGGCGAGTCGTTGACCTGGAAGGTCATGCTCACGGTTGGCTCGTCCACGGTCAGCGGTGGCAGCGCTTCGACATTCTGCTGGTCGCACAGGGTGTCGGAAATAAACAGCGGCTCAAAACCGCTGATGCAGATAATGTCGCCGGCCTGGGCTTTTTCCACTTCCACGCGCTGCAGGCCATGGTGACCCATTACTTTCAGGATGCGGCCATTGCGTTTTTTACCGTCGGTACCTATGGAAGTCACAGCAGTATTGGTGCTGACGCTACCACGGGTAATACGGCCAACACCGATTACGCCAAGGAAGTTGTTGTAGTCCAACGCAGAAATCTGCATCTGGAACGGGCCGTCCACGTCAACTTTTGGCGGCTGCACGTAGTCAACAATCGCCTGGAACAGCGGGTCCATGTTTTCCGCCATTTCGGACGGATCCATACCGGCAATGCCGTTCAGGGCGCTGGTGTAAACAATCGGGAAGTCAAGTTGCTCATCGGTGCCGCCAAGGTTGTCGAACAGGTCAAAAATCTGATCGATTACCCAGTCAGGACGTGCGCCCGGGCGGTCAATCTTGTTAACCACCACAATCGGATTCAGACCAGCCTGGAAAGCTTTCTGGGTTACGAAACGGGTTTGCGGCATCGGGCCGTCGATGGAGTCAACCACCAGCAACACGCAATCCACCATACTGAGTACGCGCTCAACTTCGCCTCCAAAGTCGGCGTGGCCGGGGGTGTCCACGATGTTAATCGCGTAATCCTTCCACTTGATTGCAGTGTTTTTGGCCAGAATGGTAATGCCACGTTCTTTTTCCTGATCGTTGGAGTCCATCACACGGTCGGACTCCAGTTCTTTACGGTCCAGCGTGCCGGAAGCACGCAACAGCGCATCAACCAGGGTGGTTTTGCCATGGTCAACGTGGGCAATGATGGCAATGTTTCTTAGTTTCTCAATCACAATGTCTTTCTCTGGTTATTAAGTTTAAAAAAAAGTTTGGTGCAAGGCCAGCCTGTTGCATATTCCGTAAAGTCGCCGTGAATACATCCCTGTAGGCTCCATGATGGCATCCATGCCATCAAGGCTTTACTCCATATGCAACAGGCTGGCCGCTAAATCCGTACCCGCCGCCAGCTCTTTTAACGCCACATACTTGCGCTACATCCGCAACCAGCCATGTTGCACGCCCTACACAGCACTCGCAGCAATCTCATCCCCCACCCCAAACGTGCTGACGCATTGCAGCGGGGTTCGGTTAGCGCCGGGGTATGGGTGGAGCAAACCTTGCAACGCCAAGGATGGCGTTGCAGAGCCTACATGGACGTACTTGCGGCGTGTTTGCGCAGCCCATACCCCGACGCGTTACCACAAAACCTATCCAAGCCAGCACACAAAAACAAACAAATCAGGGCCTATAAACCCTCACATTGGTATGCCCCTCATGCAGCAGGTGATGGGCATGCAAACGGCTCATCACACCCTTGTCGCAATACAGCAGGTACTGGCGGTTGGCGTCCAGTTCCTTGAATTTGTTGTTGACCGCATAAAACGGCAGGCCAATCTGTTCAATACCATCCAGCACCAGCGGCGCATCTTCGGCTTCGTCGGGGTGGCGGATATCAATTACCACCTGGCCCGGCAGGGCCTCGTTGACCATCTCCACCTGAATGTCTTCGCTCAGCTCTTCCAGCAGCTTGTCCACAGTAATAAAGCGGGCACGGCTAACAGCCTGCTCCAGCAGCGCCATGTCCAGTTGCTGTTCTTCTCGCTCAATGCGCCAGCTTTTGGCCTTGGTGGTCGGGTTGACCGAAATCACCCCGCAATATTCGGGCATGTGCTTGGCAAACTCGGCGGTGCCAATCGCCTCGGCAGTGTTGATAATGTCCTGCTTGTGCGCCGCCACCAGCGGGCGCAGCACCAGCTTGTCGGTGGCCTTGTCGATCACCGACAGGTTGATCAGCGTCTGGCTGGACACCTGCGACACCGCTTCGCCGGTGGCCAGTACATCCAGATGCAGGTTGTCGGCTACTTTTTCAGCCGCACGCAGCATCTGGCGCTTGAGGATGACGCCCATCTGGCTGTTGTCGACGTTTTCCAAAATATCGGCCAGCACCTGCTCAAAGGGCACGCTGATAAACAGCACCCGATGCGAGCGGCCAAATTTTTCCCACAGGTAATGGGCCACTTCCATCACGCCCAGCTCGTGGGCACGGCCACCCAGGTTGAAAAAGCAAAAATGGGTCAGCAGGCCACGGCGCATCAGTTGATAGGCCGCCACCGTGGAGTCAAAACCGCCCGACATCAGCACCAGCGTTTGTTCGATGGAGCCCAGCGGATAGCCGCCCAGACCTTCCTGCCGGTTGAACTCGACCAGCAGCCGCTGATGGCGGATTTCCAGGCGGACTTCAACCTGCGGCTTGCTCAGTTTGATGCCGGCGGCACCACATTGCTGACGCAGCAGGCTGCCAACTTCACGCTCGACATCCATGGAGGTAAAACTGTGCTTGCCCACGCGCTTACAGCGTACGGCAAAGGTCTTGTCTTTCAGCAGCGGCGCATAGTGCTCGGCACAGCGGTCGGCAATCTCCTGCATGCTGCCGGGCAGCTCGAAATCCAGCACCTGATAAAAGTGGGCAATGCCCGGCACGCCGCGCAGCCGCTCAATCAGCTGTTGTTGCGCCGCCGGTTCGCTCAGGCTGCTGGTGACATCAATGTTGTCCCACTCGCCACCGGTGCGAACATCCGGATCCAGGTCCTTGAGAACATTACGGATATTACGTCCCAGCTGCAAAATAAACTGGCGACGTACCGGACGGCTCTTGATGGTGATTTCGGCAAAGGGTTTGACAAAGAGCTTCATGAAAAACAGCGCTACGGCTTGACAAGCAAAAAAGAGGCGGAATTGTAGCAAATTTTCAGGCTTTTAGCGATAACCTTGTGGCATGCCGGAAAAATCAATCCTCCGCCAGTCGCAAGCCTATACCTGCAACAAAAAAGTCACCGGCCCGTCGTTGGTCAGGCTTACCTGCATATCGGCACCAAAGCGTCCCGTGGCCACCTCCGGCCAGGCGTCACGCGCCATGCCTACAAACTGTGCAAACAGCTGCTCCGCCAGCTGTGGTGCCGCCGCCGTGGAAAAACCGGGCCGCAAGCCGCTGCGGGTATCCGCTGCCAGGGTGAACTGCGACACCAGCAGCAGACCGCCCTGCACATCCTGCACCGAGCAGTTCATGCGCCCTTCGGAGTCCGGAAAAATCCGGTAGTTGAGCAGCTTGTGCAGCATTTTTTCCAGCTGCGGCTGGCCGTCACCCGGCTCCAGCCCGACCAGCGCCAGAATGCCCCGCCCGATCTGGCCGCAGACTTCACCTTCTACCTCAACCCTGGCGGCGGACACACGCTGGATCAAAACCTTCATTGCGCTTTACCTCGTGAACTCTTGAAAAACCATACAGCCCAACGCAAACACCCGGCCTGAGCCGGGTGTTGTTGACAACAAAACAGAAGAATCAGCCTTGCGCCTTGTGGTAGCGGGTAATGCGCTCCACTTCTTCCTTGGAGCCCATAAACACCGGCACCCGCTCGTGCAGTTTTTCAGGACGTACATCCATGATACGGATACGGCCGTTGGTGGCCGCTCCACCAGCCTGCTCAACCAGCATGGCCATGGGGTTGGCTTCGTACATCAGGCGCAGCTTGCCCTTGGCTTCGGTCATGCGCTTGTCCCATGGATACATAAAGATGCCGCCACGGGTCAGGATGCGGTGAATGTCGGCTACCATCGAAGCGGTCCAGCGCATATTGTAATCCTTGCCCAGCGGACCTTCTTTACCAGCCAGCATTTCGTTGACGTAGCGCTGCACCGGCTCTTCCCAGTGGCGCATGTTCGACATGTTGACGCCAAACTCGTTACAGGTTTCGGGAATAGTCATGTTGTCGTGAGTCAGGATGAACGAGCCCAGGTCGATATCCAGGGTAAAGCCCTTGACGCCATTGCCCATGCTCAGCACCAGCATGGTTTGCGGGCCATAGATGGCGTAACCGGCGGCCACCTGCTTGACGCCCGGCTGCAGAAAGTCTTCGTCATCCAGAATGCCGCAGATATCATCACGGTCAGGACAGGTCAGCACCGAGAAAATGGTGCCTACAGAAACGTTGATGTCGATGTTGCTGGAGCCGTCCAGCGGGTCAAACACCAGCAGGTAGGAACCCTTGGGGAAACAGCCGGGAATCTGGTACGGCTTTTCCATTTCTTCAGAGGCCATGCCCGCCAGGTGACCGCCCCACTCGTTGGCTTCCAGCAGAATCTCGTTGGACAGCACGTCCAGTTTTTTCTGCATTTCACCTTGTACGTTTTCAGTGCCGTAATTACCCAGCACGCCTTCCAGCGCACCCTTGCTGATCTGACGATTAATCAACTTGCAGGCTCGGGATACGACTTCAATCAGGAAACGCAGCTCGGCGGGAGTTTCATGGGCACGGGTTTGTTCAATCAGGAAACGGCTCAGACTGGTGCGCG
>CAZVDA010000193.1:0-4598 GCA_964625365.1 uncultured Thiopseudomonas sp.
GTGTACAGCGGGCAGGGATGCATTAATGGGCGACAGCCTGTTATTATCCAGCATCTTGCATCCTTTGTCTTGAGGAAGATTTACCATGCATTTCTCCGTAACCCTGGAACCTGTACAGCAGCTTGAAACCGGCACCCTGGTGCTGGGCATTGGCGAAGATCTGGCGCTCAGCCCCGCTGGCCGGCAACTCGACCAGGCCAGCACGGGAGCCCTGACCCGCCTGCTGGAAAGCGGCGACATCCAGGGCAAGGCCGGCCAGACCCTGCTCGTTCAGGGACTGGCCGGAGCGGCTGCCCGCCGCATCCTGCTGGTCGGTCTGGGCAAGGAACCACAGCTCGCCGATCGCCACCTGCGCCGCATCATGAGTAGCGTACTGGCCCAGCTCAAACCCCTGAACAGCGAACAGGCGACCCTGGTGCTGGACAGCCTGCAGGTGAAAGGCCGCTCCAGCGCCAGCACCGCCGCGCTAGCCTGCGAAACCCTGGCCAGCGGCCTGTACAGCTTCGACCAGTTCAAGAGCGAGAAGGCCGAGCCGGCCAAACTGGAACACATCGAGTTGCTGACCGATGCCGCCAACGAGCAGGAAGTGCGTCAGGCCTGTGCCGAAACCCGGGCGATTGTCGCCGGCATGCAGGTCACCCGCGATCTGGGCAACCTGCCGCCGAACATCTGCCACCCGCGCTACCTGGCCGAACGGGCCCGGGAAATGGCAGCCAACAACCCGGCGCTGACGGTTGAAGTGCTGGAAGAGAAGCAACTGGAAGAGCTCGGTGCCGGCGCACTGCTGGCCGTGGCCCGTGGCAGCGACCAGCCGCCACGCATGATCGTACTCAACTACCGTGGTGCCGACGAGAACCGTCAGCCCAATGTGCTGGTCGGCAAGGGCATCACCTTCGACACCGGCGGTATCAGCCTCAAGCCCGGTGCCGGCATGGACGAAATGAAATACGACATGTGCGGTGCCGCCACCGTGCTCGGCGTAATGACCGCCGCCCTGGAGCTGCAGTTGCCGATCAACCTGATCGGTGTACTGACCTGCGCCGAGAACATGCCCAGCGGCGGTGCCAGCCGGCCCGGTGACATCGTCACCAGCATGAGCGGCCAGACCGTGGAAATTCTCAACACCGACGCCGAAGGCCGTCTGGTGCTGTGTGACGCCCTCACCTACGTCAAGCGCTTCAACCCGGCATCCGTGGTCAACATCGCCACCCTGACCGGTGCCTGCATCGTTGCGCTGGGTGACAAGACCAGCGGTTTGATGGGCAACGACATGGAGCTGGTTCAGCAACTGCTGGCAGCGAGCAAGGAAGCCGGCGATGCCGCCTGGCAACTGCCACTGTTCGACGACTATCAGGAACAACTCGACAGCCCCTTTGCCGACATTGCCAATATCGGCGGCCCCAAGGCCGGTACCATCACCGCCGGCTGCTTCCTGTCGCGCTTCACCAAGGACTACCCCTGGGCGCATCTGGACATCGCCGGTACCGCCTGGATCAGCGGTGGCAAGGAGAAGGGCGCCACAGGCCGTCCGGTTCCCCTGCTGACCCGCTTCCTGCTGGATCAGGCCGGTGCGCATTGATTTCTATGTAAGCCCCGAAGATCAGCCACAGGCGCGCCTGACGCTCGCCTGCCGGCTGGTGCGGCGCGCCTGGCAGGCCAATCTGCCGGTATTTATATTGTGCGCAGATGATGCACAGCTGGCCACCATGGACGATATGCTCTGGCATGTACGCCCACAGTTCTTCATGCCGCACAGCCGCCACGAGGAAAACCCGGCCGCACCCATAGTGCTGGGTACGGACAGCTGGCCAAGCCAGGACAACAGTGTGCTGATCAACCTGTGCACACAACCTGTTCCGTACTTCGAGCGCCTCAACCGGGTGCTGGAAGTGGTTTGCCAGACACCGGAACTGCTGCAGCAAAGCCGCAACAATTTCATTCACTACCGCAAGCTTGGCTTGCAACCGAAACGTGTCGAGCTCTGAGGCGCATCATGGAATCTGACGACAGCTCACGCCCTGAAAACCTGCTGGCCGAACTGACCCGGCTGCATGACATGCTGTCCGAACCGGTCAGCGATGACAACGCCATCCCTGTGCTGCAGGACATAGTGGAGCCGGCGGTAACCACTGATCACAGCCTGCAACCATTGCGGCCATTGCTGATGCAAAGTGCCGAAAGTCTGTTGCAGGAGGTCATCCGCGACTTCGCCCCGCAAATCACTGCCGAGCTGGAAAAGCGTCTGCACCAGCATCTGGAACAGCTGATTCGCGAGCAGGAGCAGCTGCTGCACTGGCAACAACAGGAACACCCGAAAGACGAAGAATCCCCGGAGTCTCCGCCTGCATTTTATCCGTCGGTCTCCCCGTATCAGTCGATCGAATAGCCTCGTAAAGAGACAATACCCCGGCAATAAATACCCGGTTATCTGGGCAAACCATCCGTGCCATAGCCGCCTGCATTCAACCCTGTAATGGTGAACCAGATACAGGCCTTTCTCCATGCAGAAACACGGGATAGTGCTGGATGGCATACAACGCCGCACTGCGCGCGATCAACATGGGATACACCCAGGTATACTGGTATCGTGACGGAATTGAGGCATGGAGCCGACTACAGCGAATTGCCTCACATCGACGGGGCAGCAACCTCAAGCCAATCCGCAAGGACAGGGTGCCTGGTCAACAGGTGGTCAAGGGCAGCAAGGTCAGTGGCAGAAACAGGAAGGCGCTGGTAAAGCAGACCCCAGTTCGTTTTTCAGAAATGCCGGAGATCAGTCATGAAGTTTTCAAGGAAATTGCTGGGCGCTGCTCTGCTTACAAGTCTTCTCGTGGCTTGCGATGATGCTGACAACACTGCCCAGACTGCCGGCACGACGCCGGGCATCGTCGTTCGTAACGACGGCTCAGCCGATCCCCGGTTGGCTACTGCGGCAGCAAAAGGCATGCAGCGTGCGGTCATCATGGACAACAACGGATTTGAACGCCCGCTACCAGCCTACTACGTCCAGATTCCGGCGGGCTGGCAAGCCAGTGGCGCCGTCAAATGGGATATCCAGTCTGGCTGCGATGCCACCATGATCTCTCCGGTATGGATGGCCCGCTCCGCGGACGGAAGCCAGATGGTCGAGATCATGCAGCGCCACGCTTCACATTACAGTACAAATATTTTTGCAGACAACTTCACAAGCTGCCCTGTAATGCCGCTACGCAACATCCGTGAATATCTCCACTACGTTGCATCGACACGCCACCCGCACGCCCAAGTACTCGACTACCGTGATCGTCCGGATCTTGCTGCCAAAGTGCCGATATTTCCGTCATTCAATATTCCCGGAGGAGGCATTGAAAGCTTCAGCCACGGTGATGCCGGCGAGATTCTGATCGGTTGAGAAGAAAACGGCAGGGCCATGCGGGAAGCCATTGTCTCCCTCGGAATTTCGGGAGGAAAGACAGCACAGGTGCCCATGGCAGGTACGCATCACGGGGTGTATGTCCTGACCAACGGAGCGGTGGCGCTGCGGGCTCCCGATGGTCAACTTGATTTAGCCTTGCTGGAACATATTCGTCAGTCAATCAAACCCGATCCAGAGTGGGATGCGCGCGTAGCAAAGGGTGTCCAGCAACGGATGGACATTCAGCACAAAGGCAATCAGATAGCCATGGACGAAATACGCAAGCGCGGCCAGATCCAGTACCAGACGCAGCAGGAAATCTCGGCCATGCAGCAAAACACCTGGCAAAACACCAGTGCGACCAGCGAGAAGATTCAAAATCGCACCATAGATGGTATCCGTGAAGTTCAGCCCTACTACGACCCTGTACGCGGTACGCCGATCGAGGTAGACAACCGCTATCAATACTTGTGGCGGCTTTCGGACGGCACTTACTTCCAGACCAACAACCCTAACTTTAATCCCGCAACCGAGCTGGGGATCGATGGTCAGCAGCTTCAGCAGGTTCCGCGCTGAGCTGCAGGAGGCGGTCCGCGACTTCGCTCCACAAGCTGGAACAGTGCCTGCGCCAGGATCTGGCGCAGCTAATTTGCGAGCAGGAACAGCTGCTCCACTGACAACAAGCAGGAACAGTTGGCACAACCGGAAGACGAAGAGCCCTGCAGTCTCCCCGTATCAGCCAATCGAACAGCCTCATAAAGAAACAATACCTCCGCCAATAAATGCCCGGTTATCTGGGCAATCCGTCCATGCCATAGCCGCCTGCTGCCAAGCCTGCTAAAATTGCGCCTTTCGTGCGACACGTTCGCGCTCAAGTCAGGTTACAGGCCTGGATAAAGAACCTGTGTGAATTGCTAGACGCACCAAAGAGATACATTGGCGGAGCCAACGTATCTCGGGAAACGTCAGCCTTTGGTTGATTTTTAACCAAAAAAACACAGCTTGTAATATTTGGTAACAAATAATTTACAGCTTATGAACAAGTGCCCTAGGGGCGGTGTAACAGCCCCTAACCTAGGGACAGTTGCGCCTGCCTTACCAACGCTGTGAAGCGCAGGTGCAACTTCACTCTGAGCGCAAAGCTCATCATCGAAATGTCGGGATAAGGCTTAAGCTTTGTTATCCGACCCAGCATGTGCCTGCT
>CAZVDA010000194.1:0-4594 GCA_964625365.1 uncultured Thiopseudomonas sp.
AGTTTGGACTGGGCCGCAACAAGCTGCGTGAAGCAGCCATGCGCGGCGACATTCCAGGTCTGGTTAAGTCCAGCTGGTAATTTGCGTATAGTACGAAACAAGCCCCGAAAGGGGCTTGTTTCGTTTCTGGCCCATGAAAATCGGCCAGCACGCTGCAGCTGTTAGCTGCAATCTGCAGTAATGATTGTTCCCGCGCAGTGCGCCAGGCCGGGGCATGCAATGTGCCTTGACGAATTCGCCAGACGCCGCTGAATCAATGTCAGAGACTAAAACCGGATGAGCTGCCAGGGCGTTTCCTGCCTTGCGTATCGCTGTGCCAGATCTCCGGCGACCACGGTTGCTATCCTGCGCCCGACTTTTGTGCGAGGTAGCTGTTGTCAGTCTGTTTCCTGCCAGCTTCCCTGACGGGCAAATATTTCTGCCAGTTCGTCTGCAGCTTTGCGCAGTAGAGGCTCATGCTGAATGATCTGTTCAAGCGAGTTTCTTAGCGTGGGGCCATGGGTAAATACTGTTGCGAAGGCTGGCTGATCATCATTGGGAATGGGCACGGCGCAGGCAACCATGCCGGAAATGAACTCTTCGTTGTCCACCCCCAGCTGCGATTTCCTGATCTTGTCGATCGCCTGTAAAAACTGCTCTTTGTCGGTAAGGGTGTTGGTGGTCAGGGCATGGATGGGCAGGTTCTCCACAATACGCTGGCATTGCTCTACAGGCAGCTGCGACAGCAGCAGCTTGCCACTGGCGCTGGACCAGACTGGCACCCTGGAACCTTCCGGCAGGTAGATCTGCAATGGCCAGTTCGACAGAACCCGGTCGATATAGACAACATCGAGATCCTGCAGCATGGCGATACCGACCGTCTCGCCAATCTCTGCAGCAAGGCGCTGCAGTACTGCCTCGCGTTCCATTTTGTAATGACTGGTTTGCCACAGGCTGAGTGCCAGTTTGTGGGTTCGTTGTCCGCAAATCACTTTTCCTTGCAGATCCAGTTGCAAGAAGCCTGTCTGCTGCAGTTGCTGCAGCAAGCGATGCACGCTGGGCTTGGGGATATCCAGAAGTGAGGACAGGTCACCCGGGCTGAGTGGCAAAGGTGACTGCGCCACTGCCTCTACCAGTTGCAGCACACGCTCGACACTGGAGCCCTTTTTTCTTCTGTTGTCCATCTGGCACTGTCCTTATCAGTCATGAGTCCGAAATCTTATACCAGCTCGTCTGGGTGGTACAAAGGTCGAAGACCTGTGCTTTCAGCATGAAATAGCTTGACCGCAGGTCTTCTTTTGCTAGCATGCCTATAACGATACAGAGTGTATCGATATGCAAATTGATGAAATCCCAGGTCATGTGGGTATTTGCAGCAGGTTTTGCTTTGCAAATGCAGTTTTCGTCCGGCGGCCAGGGTTGAAATGTTTTGAGCGTAGAAGGTAGAAACATGTCTAACAGTATTGTCTTGCCGCGAATGATGGAAGTGGGACGTGATGCCTGTAAAAAACTGCCAGCGTTGCTGGGGGCATTGCAGGTCGAAAAGCCGTTGATCGTTACCGATGCGATGATGGTTCAGCTTGGCTATGTAGAACAGGTACAGGCCATTCTGTCCGCAGCCGACATTGAGGCGGATGTTTTTGCCGATACAGTTCCAGAGCCGACAGACACTTCGATCGAGGCAGGGGTCGCGCGCGTGCGCAATGGCAGCTATGACGGAATCATTGCCCTGGGCGGCGGCAGTCCGATTGATTCGGCCAAGGCCATTGCCATCATGGGCAAGTTCGGCGGCAAGATCGGTGACTACAGGTTCCCGCGCCAGGTGAACGAAAACGGCCTGCCGATCATTGCCATTCCAACCACGGCAGGTACCGGCTCGGAAGCCACCAGGTTCACCATCATCACCGATGAGGCCAGCAACGAGAAACTGCTTTGTGTCGGCATGGGCTTCATGCCGGTTGCGGCGATTATCGACTACGGCCTGACCATGACGTTGCCGGCGCGCACCACGGCAGATACCGGCATTGACGCCATGACGCATGCGATCGAGGCCTACGTGAGTCAGCGACGCAACGCCTACAGCGACCAGCAGGCGCTGGCAGCCCTGGAGCTGATCGGACCCAACCTGCAGAAGGCCTATCACGACGGCCAGAACGAGGCCGCGCGCGAAGCGATGATGCTGGGCTCGACACTGGCCGGCATTGCATTCTGCAACTCATCGGTGGCGCTGGTACATGGCATGAGCCGGCCCATTGGCGCCTTTTTCCATGTGCCGCACGGACTGTCCAATGCCATGCTGCTGCCGGCGGTAACCGAGTTTTCAATTCCGGCAGCTCCTGAGCGCTATGCCGACTGTGCACGCGCGCTTGGTGTTGCCGGTCATCAGGATGATACCGGCGCAGCCAACGAGAAGCTGGTGCATTTCCTGAAGGCATTGAACAAGGAGCTCTGTGTACCAACGCTGGCCGAGTTCGGTGTCGAGCAGGCCGAGTTTGAGCAATTGGTGGAAACCATGTGTGAGCAGGCCTTTGCCTCCGGCTCGCCAAACAACAATCCGCGTGTGCCAAGCAGGGAGGAGATGCTGGGTCTGTATCGCTCCATGTGGCCCGCGGTATAAACCACGCAGATGAATTAGAGAAAGCTCCGGACAGGCGCGTGAGCTCGGCGCGGAAAATCAAGTACCAGCTCCGGATTTTATTGATGAGCAGACAGGTACCAGGCAGCAGGGCGTCCGCTGAGGATGCCTGTACAAGGGCCTGGGCTTTAATTAGCGAAAGCAGAGGAAAGAATCATGCAGACAGTCGGTCATTTCATTAATGGCGAAATGCAGGTTGATACCACCAATACCCAGCCGGTGTACAACCCGGCCACGGGCGAGGTCAGCAAGCAGGTATCACTGGGTGGGGCCAAGACCATCGATGAGGCAGTTGCCGCAGCCAAGGCAGCCTTTCCCGCGTGGCGCAAGACGCCGCCGATGCGTCGTGCGCGCATCATGTTCAGGTTCAAGCAGTTGCTTGAGGAAAATGCGGACGAAATCTGCCGCCTGATCGGTGAGGAGCACGGCAAGATTTCCCATGATGCGGCTGGTGAGCTGCAGCGTGGTATTGAAAACGTTGAATATGCCTGTGGTGCACCCGAGCTGCTCAAGGGTGAGCACAGCCGCGATGTGGGTACGGATATCGACTCCTGGAGCGAGTTCCATCCTCTGGGCGTGGTGGCCGGTATCACTCCCTTCAACTTCCCGGTGATGGTTCCGCTGTGGATGTTCCCGATGGCCATTGTCTGTGGCAATACCTTTGTCTTGAAGCCGTCCGAGCGAGATCCCAGTTCGACGCTGTTCATTGCCCGGCTGCTGAAGGAAGCGGGCTTGCCGGATGGCGTGATGAACGTGGTCAATGGCGGCAAGGAAGCAGTTGATGCAATCCTTGAACACAAGGACATAGAGGCGGTCAGTTTTGTTGGCTCAACTCCAATTGCCGAGTACATCTATAGCACTGCCACAGCCAACGGCAAACGTTGTCAGGCGCTGGGTGGTGCCAAGAACCACGCCATCGTCATGCCGGATGCCGATCTGGATAATGTGGTCAACTCGCTGCTGGGCGCCGCTTTCGGCTCCTCCGGTGAGCGCTGCATGGCGCTATCGGTGGCGGTTGCGGTAGGTGACGAGATTGCCGACCGCATGATCGAGGCGTTGCAGCAGGCCATGGGCAAGCTCAAGCTGGGTGTGCACTCAGATGCCAGCAATGACTTTGGCCCGCTGATTACCGCCGAGCACAAGGCCAGGGTAGTTGGCCATATCCAGTCTGCTGCCAGGCAGGGGGCCAGGGTGCTGGTGGACGGTTCGGATGCCGCTCCGGCAGGGCACGAAGATGGTTTCTTTGTTGGAGCCACCCTGATTGATGGTGTCACTCCCGACATGGACAGCTATCAGGCCGAGATCTTTGGCCCGGTGTTGCAGGTCATCCGCGTACAAACCATGGACGAGGCCATGCGGCTGATCAATGATCACGAGTATGGCAACGGCACTTGCATCTATACCCGCGATGGCGAGGCAGCACGCTATTTTGCCGACAATATCCAGGTGGGCATGGTTGGCATCAATATACCGCTGCCGGTACCTGTGGCCTGCCAGAGCTTTGGCGGCTGGAAGCGTTCGCTGTTTGGCGACCTGTTCATGTATGGTCCGGACGGTGTGCGCTTCTTCACTCGCCGCAAGACCATTACCCAGCGCTGGCCAAGTGCCGCCCTGCGCGAGGGCAGCCAGTTCTCGATGCCGACCCTGTAAGGCATCCTGACCGAACGCCCTGCCTTTTTTGAGACAGGGCGTTTTTACATTTGTGCTAGTTGTCCATGGCATGGCTTTCAAGCAGAAACAGGCGCTGGCACGCAGGTGTTAAACACAAAAGGCCGGTGTTGGTCGTGGCAGCTGTGAAGGGCAAAGCAAATGGTGATGAAAGAAGAAAAGCCGGATTCTATGAGGGGCTTGATTCGCGGGCGCTAAATCCTTAGAATGTCCGGCTCGCAAGAGTCCAAATGAGATTTTTGCCCATTTTGTCAGTTTTGCTGACTTGTTTTTTATCCAGGAGCTATTGGCCCATGAGTATGCAGGACCCGT
>CAZVDA010000195.1:0-4559 GCA_964625365.1 uncultured Thiopseudomonas sp.
CCGGTCAACTGGTGTTTCGACTGTGGTTCGGCGCTGGCCGAGGCCGAGGTCGAGTATCAGGATAAAAAATCCGATGCCATCGACGTAGGTTTTACCTGCGTGGATACCGACAAGCTGGCTGCTGCTTTTGATACCGAAGTGAGCAAACCGGTGCAGATCGTGATCTGGACCACCACGCCATGGACCATTCCCGGCAACCAGGCTCTGAACATTCATCCCGAGGCTATCTATGCGCTGGTTGATGTCGGTGAGCGTCTGTTGCTGCTGGCTGAAACCCTGGTGGAAGGCTCGCTGCAACGCTATGGCCTGGAAGGCGAAATTATCGCCCGCGCTACCGGCGACAAGCTGGAGCTGATTAACTTCCAGCACCCGCTGTACGATCGTTATTCGCCCGTCTATCTGGCGGATTATGTCGAGCTGGATGCCGGTACCGGTATCGTTCACTCTGCGCCGGCCTATGGTGAGGACGACTTCTATACCTGCCTGAAATACGGCATGCACCAGGACGATATTCTGCGTCCGGTGCAAAGCAATGGTGTGTTTGAGCCTGCGCTGGAGCACTTTGGCGGCCAGTTTATCTGGAAGGCCAATGCCAACATCGTCGCCAAGCTGGACGAAGTGGGCGCACTGCTGAAACACGCTGTGATCGAACACAGCTATATGCACTGCTGGCGGCATAAAACCCCGCTGGTGTATCGCGCCACCGCCCAGTGGTTTGTTGGCATGGACAAAAAAGTCGCTGCTGGCGATACCCTGCGTGAGCGTGCGCTGAACGCCATCGAACAAACCGTATTTACTCCGGCCTGGGGTCAGGCACGCCTGCACAACATGATTGCTGGTCGCCCTGACTGGTGTATTTCCCGCCAGCGCAACTGGGGCGTGCCGCTGCCGTTTTTCCTGCACAAGGTCACCGGCGAGCTGCATCCGCGTACCGTCGAGCTGATCGAGCAGGTGGCGCAGCGTATCGAGCAACAGGGCATCGAAGCCTGGTTCAAGCTGGAACCCGCCGAACTGCTGGGCGATGAAGCCGCCGATTACGAAAAAATTTCCGATACTCTGGATGTGTGGTTCGACTCCGGCACCACCCACAGCCATGTGCTGCGCGGTTCACACCCGCAAGGCCACGGGCAGGGCCCGCGTGCCGACCTCTATCTGGAAGGCTCCGATCAGCACCGTGGCTGGTTCCACTCATCCTTGCTGACCGGCTGCGCCATTGATGGCCATGCGCCGTACCGTGGACTGCTGACGCACGGCTTCACCGTGGACGAGAAGGGTCGCAAGATGTCCAAGTCCATGGGCAACGTGATTGCGCCGCAGGAAGTAACCAACAGCCTGGGGGCCGACATCCTGCGTCTGTGGGTGTCGTCGGCGGACTATTCCGGCGAAATGTCGGTATCCAAAACCATTTTGCAGCGTAGCGCCGATGCCTACCGTCGCATCCGCAACACCGCCCGCTTCCTGCTGGCCAACCTGAACGGCTTTGATCCTGAACAGCATCTGGTCAAGGCCGAGGACATGCTGGCGCTGGACCGCTGGGCCGTCGATGCCGCTGCCCGCTTGCAGGACGAAATTCAGGCTTCCTACCACGAGTACCGCTTCCATAACGTCTATCAGAAAGTGCACAACTTCTGTGTGCAGGAGCTGGGCGGTTTCTATCTCGACATTATCAAGGATCGCCAGTACACCACCGCTGCCGACAGCTTGGCGCGCCGTTCCTGTCAGACCGCGCTTTATCACATTGCTGAAGCACTGGTGCGCTGGATTGCGCCGGTACTCAGCTTTACCGCCGAGGAAATCTGGCCGTTGCTGCCGGGTGAGCGTAACGAATCGGTGATGCTGAATACCTGGTACGAACAATTGGCGCGTCTGCCCGAAGGCAGCACCATGGATAGCAACTACTGGCAGCAGGTAATGGCGGCCAAGGATGCAGTCAACAAGGAGCTGGAAAACCAGCGCAACGCCAAGGTGATTGGCGGCAACCTGCAAGCCGAAGTCACCCTGTATGCCGATGCGCAACTGGCTGATTTGCTGGCGCAACTGGGTGACGAGCTGCGTTTTGTCACCATCACCTCCACCGCCGTGGTCAAGCCACTGGCCGAAGCGCCTGCCGATGCGGTGGCAACCGAGGTTGAAGGTCTGCGCCTGAGCGTGGTCAAGTCCGGTCAAGCCAAGTGCGAACGCTGCTGGCACCACCGCGCCGATGTGGGCAGCAACGCTGCGCACCCGCAGATTTGCGTGCGCTGCGTGGACAATATCGAAGGTGCGGGCGAGGTGCGCCACTATGCCTAAGGCGGCCGGCCAGCTGGTCTGGCTATGGCTGGCGGCACTGGTGATTGTGCTCGACCAGGCCAGCAAATACTGGTTTGAGCACAACCTGTCGCTGTATGAACAGATAGTGGTCATCCCCGACCTGTTCAGCTGGACGCTGGCCTACAACAAGGGCGCGGCGTTCAGTTTTCTGGCTGACCAGGGCGGCTGGCAGCGCTGGTTTTTCGCGCTGGTAGCGGCCTTTGCCAGTACCGTGATTTTTGTCTGGATGAAGCGCCTCAAACCGCACGAACGCTGGCTGGGCATTGCGCTGGCGCTGGTGCTGGGCGGCGCACTGGGCAACCTGTATGACCGCGTGGTTCTAGGCCATGTGGTTGATTTTATTCTGGTCCACTGGCAGGACCGCTGGTACTTTCCTGCCTTCAACATTGCCGACAGCGCCATTACCGTAGGCGCCGGCATGCTGATTGTGGACATGCTTTTCAACAAAGAAGGCAAGGCAAACGCCGGAGACAAAACATGAGCGAACAGCGCATTGGCAACCACAGCAAGGTAACCCTGCACTTTGCCCTGAAACTGGACAGCGGCGATGTCATCGACAGCACCTTCGACAAGGAACCGGCCACCTTTACCGTCGGCGACGGCAGCCTGCTGCCGGGTTTCGAGCAGTCGCTGTTCGGCTACAAGGCCGGCGACACGCGCAGCACCGTACTGCCGCCCGAACGCGCCTTTGGCCGTGGCAACGAGGGCAACATCCAGACCATGCCCCGCAGCAACTTCGAAGGCATGGAGCTGGAAGAAGGCGTACTGGTGATTTTCCAGGACGCCCGCAAAAACGAAATGCCCGGCATTGTGCAATCGTTCGACGACAACGAAGTGGTGGTCAACTTCAACCACCCGCTGGCTGGCCGCGACATCACCTTTGATGTGGAAATCATCCAGGTGGACAATCCGGCCTGATGTTTTCTGGTACTCCTCAAGAAGTTGTATAGGCAATGGAATTTGTGACGGCGCATAGGGCGGCACACGGTTGTCATTCCGCGCGTAACGCAGTGGAGTCGTGGAATCCAGAAGCCATGGATCGTGCGTCTACGCTTCGCTTCGCGCAGGATGACGACACGGAGCAAGTATTCACGTAGCGACAGCAGCCCGGCGTAGCCGGGCCACTCCCGCCAACAAAGGCAAGCAGTATTCGCCGGCAGAGTGAGACCGCAGCCAGGCATCAGCACCTGTGGTGAAGCTTGCTTCGGCGCAGGTGCGTAGCCTGGCGAAGCGTCTCACTCTGCCTGCAACAGCGAAGCCAAAGGAAAATCACCATGCAAATCAAACTCGCCAATCCCCGTGGTTTCTGTGCCGGCGTGGATCGTGCCATCGAAATCGTCAACCGTGCGCTGGAAGTATTCCAGCCGCCGATTTATGTACGCCACGAAGTAGTGCACAACAAGTTTGTGGTGGAAGACCTGCGCAACCGGGGGGCGGTGTTTGTCGAGGAGCTACATCAGGTGCCGGACGACGCCATTGTCATTTTCAGCGCCCATGGCGTATCCCGCGCGGTACAGGATGAAGCGGCCCGCCGTGGCCTCAAGGTGTTTGACGCCACTTGCCCGCTGGTCACCAAGGTGCATCTTGAAGTACTGCGTTACAGCCGTGATGGCCGTGAATGCGTGCTGATTGGCCATGCCGGTCATCCGGAAGTGGAAGGCACCATGGGCCAGTACGATGCCAGCCAGGGCGGCACCATCTACCTGGTCGAAAACGAACAGGACGTGGCCAGTCTTGAAGTGCGCGATCCGCAAACGCTGGCCTTTGTCACCCAGACCACGCTGTCGATGGACGACACCAGCAAGGTGATTGACGCCCTGCGCCAGAAATTCCCGGCCATCAGCGGCCCGCGCAAGGACGATATTTGTTATGCCACCCAGAACCGCCAGGATGCGGTCAAGCAACTGGCCGACGACTGTGATCTGGTGCTGGTGGTGGGCAGCCCCAACAGCTCCAACTCCAACCGCCTGCGCGAGCTGGCCGAGCGCATGGGTACCCCGGCTTATCTGATCGACGGCGCTGCCGACTTGCAACGCGACTGGTTTACCGGCCAGACACGGGTGGGTATAACCGCCGGTGCCTCGGCGCCGGAAGTGCTGGTGCGGGATGTGATTGCCCAGCTGCACGGGTGGGGCGCACAGGTGGTTCAGGAACTGGATGGACGCAAGGAAAATGTCACCTTCTCCATGCCCAAAGAGTTGCGGCTGGTGGATGTGACCTGAAGGGCGCGGCAAATCCGTGTGCTGTAG
>CAZVDA010000196.1:0-4529 GCA_964625365.1 uncultured Thiopseudomonas sp.
AGCGCCTGGGGCGGATCCGGGAGCGATACCCGGGGTTCGGCAATCGATTCAAGGCATCGATTGAAGCTACCGAGGACAGCGCCAGGGCAGCAAAAGTAAACTGGGAACAATTATCCGCCAGCGCCGACAGGACCGCCCCGGAACCGGATCCGCTCCACGGTTGTTACGTTATCGAGACCCCGCATACTGAAAAAAGCGGACGGGAGATCTGGAAGCTCTATATGACGTTGACCCGGGTGGAAGACGCATTCAGAAGCCTGAAGACGGATCTCGGGACCAGGCCGATCAATCATCAGCTTGCCCATCGGACGACCGCGCACCTGTTTATTTCGGTTCTGGCTTACCATCTGCTGATCAGCATCGAATACCAATTGTGCCGCAAAGGAGACAACCGCCGCTGGTCAACTATCCGGGAAATACTCCAGACACATCAACGCAGCACGATCATCCTTACTGACGATAAGGACAGGATCCATCATATTCGGCAGTCCGGACAGCCGGAATCAGCACATTTGGACATTTATAATAAACTTGACATAATAGACCCACTTCCCCGGCATAATAGTCTTATCGACCGCAGAACATAGTGACCGAAAAAAGAGGTGGTTTTGTTGCAATGTAATGGCTTACGTCAAATTAGGGGGAAAGTTGGGCTAAACCAAAATAATTCATCCGTGTCATAGCTGGCGAAAGATTATTGCTGGGCAATTATGTTGTTAGTCCTTCTCGTCTTGGAGTGTTTTCAGGTATTCACTGAAGCTAAAAGTGGAACTTGCTGATTCGCCTCTATATACATCAAATAACAATATCGTAGCCCTGGCTGTTATGGTATCCCTCGATGGGTCTCCAGTTTTATCGTCGATCGTGATAGTATATGGACCAGGACCTTCTTCCCATTGTACTTTATACGGCATATTTTTGTCTATTACAGCACCGGTCTCTATTAAAATGGCTTCCGCATAAGTGTTTTTTACAGTAAATAAAACTCTAACAGCCTGAAGTTGTTTCACTTTGGAGATACCTTCATCAGTTTTATATTCAGGTGTAGCCTCCCATTCAATTTCTATGCCTGTCCGATACCGCATAGGCATCTCTATTGTTTGATTTATTGAATGTTGCTGTGGCTCTTTCTGCCAAACTTTGGGGGGCATATTTAAGCGTTTTAAAAAATTTCCAGCTAATGCCGCCCATTGGCTATCTGGATAGTTAGCAACGACATAATTGAAATATTCCCGTGCCTTTTCAGTTTGTCTTAAATTCCGGTAGCAATTTGCCATACCGAAGTAAGCTAAAGCCAGGTGTTTTGACTGATCGTATTCCTGGATAAAATCCTGGGATTTTTCAAGGGCTTCTTCGTAAAATCCATCCTTGCGCAACTGTTCAGTCAACATAACCTTGGCTACTTCAACTTTGGGGTTGTCGGGATAGTCTCTAATCAGCTTTTCGTAAAACGATACATTGCCCGGTTGCTCTCCCAACTTTTTCTTGATCTCGTTTATGCTTTTTAAGGATGTCAACACGTAATCACCTTGGGGATAGTTTTCGATATATCGGGCATAACGCTCCAAAGCGCTTTCGCTATTTGCCATTTTTTCATCGATAAGTGCCAGTCGCCATTCCCAAATGCCAATTCTTTTTGAGTCGGGATACTGGTCGAGTAACCCCGCGGTGTAGCGTTTGGCTTCTTCATATTGTTCCAGTTTGAAGTATGACAAACCTATTGTCTCTTGAATTAGCTCCCCCCATTCAGAGTTGTCCGCTTTCTCTAAGGCTGCTTTGCATAATTCTATACATTCTGCATAGTTCCCGGCGTTGAATTGAAACTTAATATCAGCGATTATTGTTTCACTTTTCTCATTTGCCAGCACAGGCCAGTGGATACATAGGGTCATTACAGTGACTACAGCGCACACTGAGTATAGTTTCATTATTGCACCTCCTGTTTATATGTATGATTGGGTGGCTTACATACCAGGAATGGCGCCACCGCCGGTATTTTCATATTCAATTTCCGCATAAGTATTATATGCTTCTTCCTGTTGCCAATCACCTTCAAAATACTCATCCAATCCATTCATTACCTCTTCGTTGCTTAATTGATAAGTTTCCGTAATTGGACCTACCTGCCTAGCATCCCATATTGTTATTGTTACGGTTCTTGTTGATTCTATATCAGCTCCTGCTTCAATTTCTAATATTGAGAATACGTCACAACCATCCTCACTGTCAAAATTGACACTATATTCACCAGACGATAGATCTCTTTCCTCTAATACAATTTCTCCAACTGACCTTTCCAAACTCAATTCTACGGTACAGCTCCAACACACTTCAACTGCACCAGAATTCACGCTAGCGCTCGCATACAAATTTACATTACCGTTTATCTTAATCTTCTCAATGGGAACACTTCCCGAATCACAGGGATCGCTCCCCACCTGGCATTCGAAACCATTAATCCAGCTATCTTTGTCGCAGTCCCCGTCTAAATCGCAAACCGAGGCGGGGTCTTCCTCACAAAGGATATCGCAGCCCGGGAAGCTGGCCGGATCGCAGGGGTCGGTCCCCACCTCGCATTCGTAAGCGTTGTCCCAGCCGTCCCCGTCACAGTCCCCCGGTAGATCGCAGACCGCTCCAACGTCCTCTTCGCAGAGAATATCGCAGCCTGGGAAGCTGGCCGAGTCGCAGGGGTTGCTCCCTGCCGCACATTCATAATCATTATCCCATCCATCTTTATCGCAATCACCTGGTAGATCACAAATTGCTACGATATCGTGTTCGCAGAGGATATCGCAACCCGGAATACTTGCCGAATCGCAAGGATCGGTCCCCACCTCACACTCGAAAGAGTTATCCCACCCGTCACCATCACAATCTCCAGGCAAATCGCACACTGCCGATGGCCAGAAATCACAGAAAAATTCGCAACTGGGAGAGCTTGCCGGATCGCAGGGATCGGTCCCCACCTCACATTCTTTAGCATTGCTCCAGCCATCACCGTCGCAATCCCCCGGCAGGTCGCAGACCGCTCCAACGTCCTCTTCGCAGAGGATATCGCAGCCCGGGAAGCTGGCCGGGTCGCAGGGATCGGTCCCCACCCCGCACTCGTAAGCATTTTCCCAACCGTCGCCGTCACAGTCTCCTTCCAATTCACAGGCCGCGGCGACGTCTGCCTCGCAGAGAATATCGCAGCCCGGAAAACTTTCCGGGTCGCAGGGGCTGGTTCCTATTTCGCATTCATACCCATTGTCCCAACCGTCCCCGTCGCAGTCTCCTTCCAGTTCGCAGACCGCCGCGGGGTCTTCCTCGCAATAATAATCGCAATCCTCCGGAGGTGGCTCGTTGGGGTCGTAGGGATCTACCCCCGATGCGATACCCGAAAACAGCAGCAGCGCCCCAATCAGCGCCGCCGGCAGCATTACATAAAAGAGCGGGCGAGGGAACCGCCGCGGCAATAAACGTGACAATATGTTTCGCCTGTATTCAGTTAATCCTTTTTCGCGCGGACTGTCAATCCCGTTCATTGCGGTCACCTCGTAACGGTTATCCCTGTTTAATGTATTCGAGTTGCCCTGGCCTTTCTGTTTAGCCTTCGGAGCCTATCCAGCCCGGCCCGATTATTCCTCCTCCCGCTTGATCTCACTGTAGGGGCGGGCCCGGGAGTAGGTTTGATTAAAAAACGCCTTCAAGCGCCGGGCCGTTTTCCGGCATCGGACCAGGACCGAGGACTCGCTGTTGTAGTAGGCGGCGGCGTTGGTCCAGTTGTGGCTGCCGACCACCGCGATCTCGTCGTCGATCAATACCAGCTTGGTGTGCATCACCGGGAAGACCGGGAAGATCCTCGCCTCGATCCCCCGCTCCAGCAGCCACTCGGCCGTTTTGAGGTTGGCGTCGTTGATCACCTTGACGTGACAGCCCTCCAGGATCACTTTCACCTCCACACCCCGCCGGCGGGCCTGATCGAGGTCATTCATCAGGATATTCCCGGCGCAACGGGCCCGGCCGGTGTTGGAGGCGAAGTACATCATCACCCGGATCGACCGCTCGGCCGACTTGATACCCTCGCTCACCCGCTTGAGGTAGGCCCGGCCGGTGAGGAACTCAAACTCTTCGGCCTCGTCGGGACTACGGGGACGGGCCTCGGCGTAGATGATGGAATCGACCAGGCCGGGGTGGATGTTGACGGGGTCTTTTCCCTCGAGCTGGAAGACGACCGTCTCCTCCCCCTCCTCGATCACCCGGCCCTCCAGCACCCGGCCGTCCTTCAGCCTGACCACGTCGGCGGCAAAGAGAGCGCCGGCCAGGAGGAGCAAGCCCGGAATAATCAGATTCAATAATGTCTTTTGCCGGTTCATTTGTTGCTTACGGTTGAGCTATACCTGTCCCCTCCCCCTGCCCCTCCCCGCTTCTCCCTCCTCATCCTTTCTTCCCCCGGCTCAACAACTCCTCATACAGTTTCTCAATCAGTTCCCGTCTCCCCTCGGGGGTCTCTTCCCACTTGGCCAGGACGATCGAGCCGAAGTAACGGG
>CAZVDA010000197.1:0-4506 GCA_964625365.1 uncultured Thiopseudomonas sp.
AACAGGCGTTTAGCGGTTTGGGCCGCAGGCCCGAACCAGCGGAGCCTGAGGCCCTACCCCGACCGGCCAATCACCGCAGTGCAAAAAACAAACCTCTAGACAACACACAGCCACCGTACTACAGTCCGTCATACAAATGATTACAGAGGATATGGAAATGATTTCTGTACGACTGGAACCCGACATGGAGCAACGCCTGAACTACCTGAGCGAGCAGTTAAAAATCTCCAAAACCCAGATCATCAAGGACTCTCTGGGCATGTATTTCGACTCAGTCGATGCAGTGCAGCAGGCCAGCACACCGTTCGAGCTTGGCGAGGGCCTGTTTGGCCGCTTTGCCAGTGGTGAGAATGACCGCTCAGAGCGTTATAAGCAGGCCATCAAGGACAAGATTCGTGCAAAAAACGCTCATTGACAGCGGGCCGCTGATTGCCCTGTTTGACCACAGCGACCGCCACCACCAACGGGTGCTTGAGTGGCTGCGCGCTTACCGGGGCGAGCTGGTCAGCAGCTGGGCCGTGTTGACCGAAGTGTCACACATGCTGGATTTTAACCTGCAGGTACAGCTGGATTTTTTGTCCTGGGTAGAACGCGGAGCCGTCAAGCTGTGCGATATCGGGCAGTCAGAGCTGCTGGCAATACGGCAAATGATGGAAAAATATGGCGATTTGCCCATGGATCTGGCCGATGCCAGCCTGCTGTATCTGGCCAACCGTGAAGGCATCCACCAGATCATCAGCATTGATAGCGACTTTGATGATTACCGAACGCTAAAGAAGCAATCCCTAAAGAACCTGCTCAATAGCTAGCAAAACCCTGCAGGCTGCGCTAAACGTCTGGCACAACCGTTGTCTCGCTTATGATTATACTGGCCTGCCCGCGCAGGCACCTTGCTTGCGCAATCCACAACAAAAACAACAAGGAGCATTCGCATGACCAACCCCGCTGCACTGGTTTCAAGCGAAATTCGTAACCGTGTGGGCCACATCACGCTGAACCGGCCCGCCGCCTATAACGCCATCAACCTCGACATGACCCTGCTGTTGCTGGAGCAGCTGCGTGCCTGGCAGCAGGACAATCAGGTGCTGGCTGTGGTGCTGCGTGCAACCGGCGTCAAGGCATTCTGTGCCGGTGGCGACATCCGCGAGCTGTATGACAACCACCGCGCCGGCAGCCCGCACGCCATGGAGTTTTTCCATCAGGAATACATCCTTGACTCGCTGATCCACAACTATGCCAAGCCGATACTGGCACTGGGTGAAGGGCTGGTGCTGGGTGGCGGCATGGGACTGTTTCAGGGGGCCAGCCTGCGGGTCATTACCGAAAACGCACGGCTGGGCATGCCGGAAACCGGCATCGGTTACTTTCCCGATGTGGGTGGCAGTTATTTCCTGTCGCGTCTGGCCGGCCAGACCGGCAGCTGGCTGGCGGTCAGCGGCACCCTGCTGGATGCCACCGATGCCCTGCACGCCGGACTGGCCGACTGGCTGATCCCCTCCGGCCAGCTATCCCGCCTGGATCAGCAACTGGACAGCATGGCGTGGGGCGCACAACCGGATACCGACCTGCGCCAGTTACTGGAGCAGCTCTGCACACCAGCCACTGGCAGCGCCAGCCTGGCTGCCCTGCAACCGGCCATCGACCGTCATTTCGCCTTTGACCAGATCGGGCAGATTCTGGACTCACTGGCCTCCGAGCAGCACCCCGACTATGCAGACTGGGCACAACACACCCTGGCCACCCTCAAAAGCCGCTCGCCCATGGCCATGGTCATGGCGCTGGCCATGCAGCGCCGGGGCCGTACACTGCCATTGCCACAGTGTTTTGCCATGGAACTGCAGGCGATCCACCAGTGGTTCGAGCAGGGCGACTTTATCGAGGGCGTACGCGCAGTGATTGTGGACAAGGATAAAAACCCGCAGTGGAAATATCGCGAGGTGGCGCAGGTACCCGCAGCCGAAATCAACGCCATGCTGGCCGGGTTCTAGTTCCGCGCAGGCCGCACAACAGGTTCAGGGCTCACGTCCGGTACGCGCCAGACAGTACACATCCACCCGCCGTGCCCCCGCTGCCAGCAGCTCGCGGGTCAGTGCGGCGCAGGTCGCGCCGGTGGTCAACACGTCATCGACCAGCGCCAGATGCCGGCCCGCTACCTGCTGCGGCTGCAACACAGCAAAGGCATTGCGCATATTGGCCTGTCGCTGGCGTGCATCCAGCCCCTGCTGGATCTGCGTATAACGCACCCGCCGGACCGTCCGTTCCAGCACCGGAATCTGCAACTCCCTGCCCAGCCAGCCGGCAATCATTTGTGCCTGGTTGTAACCACGCTGACGCCAGCGCTTGTCGGCCAGCGGTACCGGCACCAGCGCCTCGGCGAGCTGCATGCCTTGCTCATCACGCAAAAACGCCAGATGCGCGGCCAGCAACTCGCCAAGCAGACGGCCGGCCGGCCAGTCGCGGGCATACTTGAAGTTGCCAATCAGCATGTTGACCGGAAAATCGTAGCGCCAGGCGCAGCAGGCTGTGGTGAAAGGCTGCGGTTGTTGCTGACAGGCGGTACACAGCCGCTCGCCCCGGGGCACCGGCAGGGCGCAGCCTGCACAAGCGTGCAGCAACCAGGGCAAATCCAGCTGGCATCCGCTACAAATCGCCTGCATCTGGCCGCGAACCGGCGCAAGGCACAGCAGGCAGTGGTCTGCCTGCCGCAGCCAGCTGTAAACCTTTTTAATACTAGAAAGTTGACAGACCATATTTCCTCCCTGAATATTGCGGCTGTTTTTGCAGTCTAGCAGCCACAACAAGGAAAAGAATCCATGCCTGCCGTTATCCGTCACGACTGGAGCCTCAACGAGGTTCTCGCCCTGTTTGCCCTGCCGTTCAACGACCTGATGTTCCGTGCGCAACAGGTACACCGCCAGTACTTCGATGCCAACCGCGTGCAGGTATCCACCCTGCTGTCGATCAAGACCGGGGCCTGCCCCGAAGACTGCAAATACTGCCCGCAATCCGGCCACTACAACACCGGCCTGGACAAGCAAAAGCTGCTGGAAGTGCAGAAGGTGCTGGAAGAGGCACAACGCGCCAAGGCACAGGGCTCGACCCGCTTCTGCATGGGCGCAGCCTGGAAACACCCCACCGCCAAAGACATGCCCTATGTGCTGGAGATGGTTAAAGGCGTGAAAGCCATGGGGCTGGAAACCTGCATGACGCTGGGCAAGCTGGACCGCGAGCAAAGCCAGGCGCTGGCCGAGGCCGGGCTGGACTATTACAACCACAACCTGGACACCTCGCCCGAGTTTTACAGCCAGATCATCACCACCCGCAGCTTTGGCGAGCGGCTGGAAACCCTGGCCCATGTGCGCGATGCCGGCATGAAAATCTGCTCCGGCGGCATCCTCGGCATGGGCGAATCACTGGCCGACCGTGCCAAGCTGCTGATGGAGCTGGCCAATCTGCCCGAGCATCCGGAAAGCGTGCCCATCAACCAGCTGGTCAAGGTGCAGGGCACACCGCTGGCCGATGCCGAAGATGTAGACCCCTTTGATTTCATCCGCATGCTGGCGGTGGCGCGCATCATGATGCCGCAAAGCCATGTGCGCCTGTCCGCCGGGCGTGAACAGATGAGCGACGAAATGCAGGCGCTGGCCTTTATGGCCGGGGCCAACTCGATTTTCTACGGCGACAAGCTGCTGACCACCGACAACCCCGAAGCCGACCGTGACCGCCAGCTGTTTGCCCGCCTGGGCATCCAGCCGGAACAACGCCAGGAACATGACGATGACGTGCACTACGCCGCGCTGGAGCAGGCAGTGCTGCACAACCGCAGCAACGCGCTGTTTTACGACGCCACCGTGCAATAACCATGGCCTTTGACCTCGCCGCCCGGCTGGACGCCCAGCAACAGGCGCAGCGCTATCGTCGGCATGTCTGTGTGCAAAGCCCGCAGGGGCCGCTATTGCGCATTGATGGCTGCGAATACCTGGCTTTTGCGTCCAATGATTACCTGGGGCTGGCCAGCCATCCACAGGTGATTGAAGCCCTGCAGCAGGGCGCACAGCGCTGGGGGGTAGGCGGTGGCTCGGCCCATCTGGTCACCGGCCACATGCAGCCCCACGATGAGCTGGCGCAGGCACTGGCCGACTGGACGGGACGCGAAGCCGCGCTGTTATTCGGCAGCGGCTATCAGGCTAATCTGGCGGTACTCACCGCCTTGCTGCAGTCCGGCGATCATCTGCTGCACGACCGCCTCAACCACGCTTCGCTGCTGGATGGTGGCCGCCTGTCCGGTGCCCGTTTCCAGCGCTACCTGCACAATGACATGGCCAGCCTGGCCGGCCATCTGGCCCGCTGCCAGGGCGACACCCTGATCGCCACCGACGGCGTATTCAGTATGGACGGCGATCTGGCTGCGCTACCGGATATTTGCACACTGGCCGGGCAACATGGCGCCTGGGTGATGGTGGACGATGCCCACGGGCTGGGCGTGCTGGGCGCAACCGGTGCCGG
>CAZVDA010000198.1:0-4495 GCA_964625365.1 uncultured Thiopseudomonas sp.
TGGTACAGCCGATGCACTCGGCTTCGCGGATGTAGGCGACCTGTACCGGCTTTTCACCTTCGGCGGCGTCCAGCGGTTCGGGCTCAACGTCCAGCAGGTCGGCCAGCGCCTGAATGGTGGCTTCGCCGCCGGGCGGGCACTTGTTGATTTTGTCGCCGCCGGCAATGGCCTCGGCATAGGGCTTGCAGCCGGGGTAGCCGCACTGGCCACACTGGGTTTGCGGCAGCAGGGCGTTGATCTGGTCAACAATGGGGTTGCCTTCCACACGAAAGCGCACGGCGGCAAAACCTAGAATGGCACCAAATACCAGACAGAGCACCGCCAGGGTAATGACGGCAACCAGCACCAGGCTCATAGCTTCACCAGTCCGGCAAAGCCCATGAAGGCGAGTGACATCAGGCCTGCGGTGACCATGCCGATGGCAGCACCCTGGAAGGGCTTGGGTACATCGGCCAGTGCGATGCGCTCGCGAATGGCGGCAAACAGCACCAGCACCAGCGAAAAGCCGACGCCGGCGGCAAAGCCGTTGATGCTGGAAGCAACAAAGCCGTACTCAACGCGGTTGGCATTGAGCAGCGCCACGCCCAGCACGATGCAGTTGGTGGTAATCAGCGGCAGGAAGATGCCCAGTACGCGGTACAGCACGGGGCTGGTTTTTTGTACCAGCATCTCGGTGAACTGCACCACCACGGCAATCACCACGATAAAGCTGATGGTGCGCAGGAATTCAAGATCCAGCGGCCGCAGTACATAGGCTTGCAGCAGATAGCTGCAGATGGCGGCCAGCGTCAGTACGAAGGTGGTGGCCAGCGCCAGACCGATGGCAGTTTCGATTTTTTTCGATACGCCCATAAAGGGGCACAAACCCAGAAACTGCACCAGGACAAAGTTGTTGACCAGGATGGCACTTAGGGCAATGAGGACTAGCTCGCTCATGGATATAACAGCCGGAACCCGAAAAATGGTGGCCGCATTATCCTTGACCCGGCTATGGGGGACAAGGGAAGGGGGCTGGCAGCCTATATTTTTTTGATCCTTGTTGATAACCGGCCGGATAAACGCGGGCCGCCCGCTGCTGGTGTGTGGCGCGATGTCGCAAGCCTGGTCTGTTCTGCGCCTGTTTTTTGCGGTGCGAAAAACGGCTGACAATGCTATTGTTTCGCCTGCTTTCTAGTTTGCACAGGGTTTGCACCTTTGAATCTGTATCTTGCTTCTACCTCGCCCCGGCGCCGCGACTTGCTGGCACAGTTAAATATGCCGTTTACCGCGCTGGACGTGGCGATTGACGAATCGCGCCGTCCCCAGGAGCCAGTGGCCAACTATGTCGAGCGCATGGCCAAGGAAAAGGCCGAAGCGGGGCTGGCCATGCTGGACGGTGCCGCCAGCGCTCTGGTACTGGCTGCAGATACCATTGTGGTGCTGGAAGACGAATTGCTGGAGAAGCCGGCCAGCGCGGAACAGGCAGCGGCCATGCTGCGCAAGCTGTCGGGGCGCTCCCATGTGGTGATGACCGCCTTTGCCCTGAAAACCTCAGACTGCATCCGTGTGCAGCGGGTCAGTACTACGGTGTTTTTCCGCAATGTGCTGGAGCGGGAAGTGGCCTGGTATGGCCAGACCGGCGAACAGCTGGACAAGGCCGGCGGTTACGCCATTCAGGGCAAGGGCGGGCTGTTTGTCAGTTCGATTGCCGGCAGTTACACCAATGTGGTCGGCTTGCCGATGACCGAGGTGGTGATGGCCCTGCGCGAGGCAGGGCTGGATTTTGTTACCTTGCAGGATAGCGGCGTTTAAGGGCGGCTACCTTTATCGCACTGGCTGCTGTCGGGCTCTACCTGTAGCACTTTCATGGTGTTGGTGCAGCCCACGCAGTGGTGAATGTCGCCCATGGTCAGGATCACCCAGTCGCCGGCCTGCACTACGCCACGGCTAACCAGCTCGTTGATGGCGGCATTGCCGACCTGTTCCGGCGGCTGGGCGGTGGGGTTGAAGGGGATGGTTTCCACACCGCGAAACAGCGCTACCCGTGCCTGGGTGGCGGGGGTGGAGGCAAAGGCATACACCGGAATGGTGGAGCGGATTCGGGTCATGACCAGCGGTGTGTGGCCGCTTTCGGTCAGCGCAATGATGGCTTTGACTCCGGGCAGGTGGTTGGCAATGTACATGCTGGCCAGTGCAATGCTTTCATCCTGGCGGCCGAACTCGCGGCCAATGCGGTGCGAGGACGAACGCATGGATGGTGATTTTTCCGCACCCAGACAAATACGCGCCATGGCCTCGACGGCTTCGACCGGATAGCGGCCGGCAGCGGTTTCGGCAGACAGCATCACCGCGTCGGTATTGTCCAGCACCGCGTTGGCCACGTCGGAAACTTCGGCGCGGGTCGGCATCGGGCTGCTGATCATCGACTCCATCATCTGCGTGGCAGTGATCACCGCCTTGTTGTAGCGGCGGGAGGTGGCAATGATTTTTTTCTGGATGCCGACCAGTTCGGCGTCGCCAATTTCCACGCCCAGATCGCCACGGGCCACCATCACCGCGTCACTGGCTTCGATCAGGCCGGTCAGCACCTCGTCGTTCATTACCGCTTCGGCACGTTCGATTTTGGCCATCAGCCAGGCATTGCTGCCGGCTTCGCGGCACAGCTGGCGGGCCAGGTGCATGTCGGCGGCATCGCGGGGGAAGGACACGGCAATGTATTCCAGCTCCAGTTCGGCGGCCAGCAGGATGTCTTCGCGGTCCTTGTCGGTCAGTGCCGGGGCGGTCAGGCCGCCGCCACGCTTGTTGATGCCCTTGTGGTTGGACAGGGTGCCGCCCACCAGTACCCGGCATTCCAGGCTGTCGGTGGTAACTTCCTCAACTTTCATCACTATGCGGCCATCGTCCAACAATAGCTCGTCGCCCACGTTGCAGTCAGTCACCAGACCAGGGTAGTCGATGCACACCCGTTCGGCAGTGCCGGCATCCTTGGGGTGGCTGAGCGAGAAGGTAAAGTGTGCGCCGCTGGCCACTTCGACCTTGCCGTCGGTAAAACGGGAAATGCGGATCTTGGGGCCCTGCAGGTCGCCCAGCAGTGCGACATGGCGGCCATGCTTGGCTGCCAGCTGGCGGATCAGGGCAGCACGGTGGCGGTGTTCATCGGCGCTGCCGTGGGAGAAGTTGAGGCGGGCCACGTTCATGCCGGCCAGGATCAGTTGTTCCAGGACATTGGGACGGTCACAGGCAGGGCCCATGGTGGCGACGATTTTGGTACGGCGAAAGGTCATGTTCAGATCCTGGAAAACAGGCTGGGTGGATATGGAAACGGCAGGTCATGGCCTGCCGTTGGTGGGGGATTAACGCTCCAGATACTTGAGCTTGCCGGCTACGCCGTCCCATTCTTCGGCATCGGGCAGCGAGTCTTTCTTCTCGCTGATGTTGGGCCAGACCTCGGCCAGTTCAGCGTTGAGCTCGATGTATTCCTGCATGTCGTCGGGCACTTCGTCTTCGGCATAGATGGCGGCTGCCGGGCACTCCGGCTCGCACAGCGCACAGTCAATGCACTCGTCAGGATGGATGACCAGAAAGTTGGGGCCTTCGTAGAAGCAGTCAACCGGGCAGACTTCCACACAGTCGGTGTATTTGCACTTGACGCAGTTGTCGGTTACCACAAAAGTCATGTCGGATTCTCCAGGCTTGGACTCTGGGCCTTGTTCCGGGCGGGATGTCCGCGCGGGCGGCCTCTATTTTGAGTGTTATAAAACGCCGGCATTCTAACAGTTTGCCTGTGGCGATGTTAGAGCTTGTCCTTCCACTTATATAACAGTTCCAGTGCCTGGCGCGGACTGATTTCGTCCGGATTGATCTGGCTCAAGGCCTCAATCAGCGGGTGTGGCGCGCTGGCAAACAGGTCGGCCTGCATGGGCATTCCGGCCGTGGCTGCGACAGCAGGCCGCGGTTGTTCAACACTATGCTGTTCCAGTTGCTGCAGATGCTGGCGGGCCCGCTCGATTACCGGTTCGGGTACGCCGGCCAGTTGCGCAACGGCCAGGCCATAGCTCTGGCTGGCCGGGCCGGGCAGTACATGGTGCAGGAACACAATACGCTCCTTGTGCTCGGTGGCGCTCAGGTGCACGTTGGCCACATGCTCCAGCTGTTCGGGCAGGCTGGTCAGTTCGAAATAGTGGGTGGCAAACAGCGTCCAGCTGCGCAGCGCAGCCAGTTGCTCGGCGGCAGCCCAGGCCAGCGACAGGCCGTCAAAGGTGCTGGTACCACGGCCCACTTCGTCCATCAGCACCAGACTGTGTTCGCTGGCATTGTGCAGGATGTTGGCGGTTTCGCTCATTTCCACCATAAAAGTGGAACGGCCACCGGCCAGGTCATCGCTGGAGCCGATGCGGGTAAAGATGCGGTCGACCGGTGATAGCCGGCAGGCCGTCGCCGGTACGAAACTGCCGATGTGGGCCAGCAGCACGATCAGCGCCGTTTGCCGCATATAGGTGGATTTACCGCCCATGTT
>CAZVDA010000199.1:0-4355 GCA_964625365.1 uncultured Thiopseudomonas sp.
ACGCCAACCTTCTCCATCTGCCCAACCCACGGCTACCTCGCCGGCGAACACGAATTTTGCCCGCAATGTGATGAGTTATTGGAGATAGAACTTGAACAGGAGGCTTCTTGATATCCACGACTGCACTGCACACAACCCAACCCAACCCAACCCAAAAGGTAACAGCAAAATGAAAAACCAAAACCTCCCCCAAGAACGCCGCCAACGCTGCGAAGTCTGGACCCGCGTCATGGGCTACCACCGCCCCGTCAGCGCCTTCAACGCCGGCAAACAATCCGAACACCGCGAGCGCCGCCACTTCACCGAACAGGCCAGCCACAGCCAATGAACCCGTCCATACGGATAGGGGGCATGGTCCCCCTGACCACCATCGACTACCCCGACCACCTGTCCTGCGTGCTGTTTTGCCAGGGCTGCGCCTGGCGCTGCCACTACTGCCACAATCCAGAGCTGATTGCCCCAACCGGCAGCAGTGAACTGCCATGGACACAGATCATGGAGTTTTTGCATAAACGACAGGGACTGCTGCAGGCCGTGGTGTTCAGCGGCGGCGAAGCCATCATGCAACCGAGCCTGGCCGCAGCCATGCAACAGGTCAAAGAGCTGGGTTTTAAAGTCGGCCTGCACACCGCCGGCATCAAACCGGCGGCGCTGGCCAAGGTCTTGCCGCTGTGTGACTGGGTTGGTTTTGACATCAAGGCGCCACGCGGCCATGGCGACGGCATCACCCAGATCATCGGCAGCGACAGCGCCAACTGGGACAGCCTGCAACTGCTGCTCGACAGTGGCCTGCCCTATGAATGCCGCACCACCGTCCACTGGAGCCTGCTCAGCCCTCAGCAGCTACTCAGCCTCGCCCAACAACTGCAACAGCTCGGTGTGAATAACTACAGCCTGCAACTGGCAAGAACCGACAACTGCCTCAGCCAACTGGCACCGCAACAAACACCCACCAACCTTCCCGAAGTACTGGAACAAATCAGCGGCTGTTTCAAAGACTTCAAACAGAACCTGTTGCCGGCGGGCTAAGCCGCGTCCGGCCCGTCGTTTGCTACCGCACGGTGGCTGGCCTACACTCGGGGGCGTTATTCACTTCGGCCTGTGCGGCCCGCTCTGCGCGCTGCCGCCTCGCGCGTTTTGTGGTGTTTGCCATGGGCATATTCAGGTCCTATCGCGGCCTTTATTTCGCGACCTTTCTGATGTTGCTGGGCACCGGCCTGCTCAGTACCTATCTGGCCCTGCATGTTGCCGAGCGCGCCAACAGCCTCTGGGTGGGCGCCATGATGACCAGCTTTTATCTGGGGCTGGTCGGCGGCGGTAAAAAAGGCCACCGCCTGATTGCCCGTGTGGGGCATATCCGCGCCTATGTGGCAGCCGCCGGCATGGTTTGCGCAGCATCCATCAGCCACGGGCTGATCGACAATCTATGGGCCTGGCTGCTGCTGCGTATGCTGGTCGGCGTGGGCATGATGTGCATGTACATGGTGGTGGAAAGCTGGCTCAACGAGCAAAGCACCAGCGAAAACCGGGGCAAGGTGTTTTCCGGCTATATGATGGCCTCCTACCTCGGCATGGTGGTCGGCCAGCTGACCCTGGCCAGTTTACCGGCGATGGGCACCGAGCTGCTGATGCTGGTTGCACTGTGTTTCTCGCTGTGTCTGGTGCCGGTGGCACTGACCCGGCGCATTCACCCCGAGCCGCTCACGCCGGCCTCGCTGTCGCCGCGCTATTTTTACCAGCAGGTGCCCATGGCCATGTTTACCACCCTGCTGGCTGGCTGCGTAGTAGGGGCCTTTTATGGTCTGGCACCGCTGTATGCCAGCCGTATCGGCATGGACACCCGCGATGTCGGCCTGTTTATGGCCGGCTGCGTGGCTGCCGGCTTCTTGGTACAACTGCCACTGGGGCGGCTGTCGGACCGCTTCGAGCGGCCACGTCTGATCCGTCTGTTCGCCATTCTTCTGCTGCTGGTCGCCGCTCCAATGGCAATTCGTACCGACTGGCCGCAGTGGATGCTGTTTGCCGGGGGCGCACTGAGCTGCACCTTCGTGTTCAGCCTGTATCCGCTGGCGGTGGCCTTTGCCAATGACAATATCGACGCGGAAAAACGGGTATCGCTGGCCGCCGTTCTGCTGGCAGTGTTTGGCGCAGGCGCCAGCATGGGGCCGCTACTGGTAGGCAGCCTGATGCGCGGCATGGGGCCAAATATGCTGTATGCATTTTTCTGCATCAGTGCCGCGCTGGTGGCGCTGCGCGTGCGGCCACAGGTCAAAACGCCGGAAACCGAAATCCCCGATCAGCCGGTGGAACACCTGGCCATGCCCGACGGGATGGCCAGCTCGCCACTGGTGGTGGCGCTCGACCCGCGTATTGGCGAAGAGCAGGTGCAGGAGCACATGGTCGATATTCCGCTGGAAGACGGCCCCGACATTCGCGCAGATACCGAGGAGCAGCATTTTTAGCTTTCAGCACCCAGTTGGCGGGCGGGTAAGTGTAGAATCAGCCTCTTTTGTCATGGACAACAGGCGGACATATCGTGGAACTTGTGCTTTATCTGGCTGTGGGTGCCCTGTCGGGCGTGCTGGCCGGCTTGTTTGGTATCGGCGGCGGGCTGATTCTGGTGCCGGTGCTGATTTACAGCCTGACCGCGCAAGGTCTCGGTGCCGATGTACTGACCCATATTGCGGTAGGTACCTCGCTGGCGACCATTGTGTTTACTTCGGTCAACTCGGTACTGGCGCACCAGAAACATGGCGCAATCCTGTGGGCGCTGGTGCGTCCGATTAGCGCCGGCGTGCTGATTGGTGCGGCATTTGGGGCAATGACTGCCTCGATGATCCAGGGGCCGGTGCTGCAAAAAATCATCGGCGTATTTGCCCTGTGCATGGCCGCGCAAATGGCCTTCAACCTGACCCCAAAAACCCGCAGGCCACCACCCGCCACACCAGGCCTGGTGGTATCCGGCGGCATCATTGGCTGGGCTTCGGCCATTTTCGGTATTGCCGGCGGCTCGTTAACCGTGCCATTTCTGGTCTGGCGCAGCACCGAGATGAAAAAAGCCGTAGCCACTTCGGCTGCCTGTGGCGTACCCATCGCGCTGGCCGCTGCCGTAGGCTATGTGGTGACCGGCTGGGGCGCTGAAGGCCTGCCTGCCTGGAGCACCGGTTACGTCTACTGGCCTGCGGTAGTCGGCATGGCTGCAACGTCCATGGTGTTTGCCCGCGTCGGCGCAAAACTGGCACACCGCCTCGACCCGCTGCTGCTCAAGCGCCTGTTTGCGCTGATGCTGGTGGCGGTTGGCTGCAACTTCCTTCTGCAATAAGGCATACAGATGCTGCAATATCCCTCAATCGACCCGGTAGCCATTGCCATCGGCCCCCTGAAAATCCACTGGTACGGCCTGATGTATCTGGTCGGTATTGGTGCCGCCTGGTGGCTGGCCAAACGCCGGCTGGCACAGTTTGACCCATCATGGACCAGAGACACCCTGTCGGATCTGGTGTTCTGGTGTGCACTGGGCGTAATTGCCGGTGGGCGGCTGGGCTATGTGCTGTTTTATGATCTGGCTTCATATATTGCCAATCCGGCGCTGGTACTGCGCATCTGGGAAGGCGGCATGTCGTTTCATGGCGGCTTTCTCGGTGTATTGCTTGCGGTACTGTGGTTTGCACGCAAGCATAAAAAGCCGTTCTGGGCACTGATGGATTTTATTGCGCCGCTGGTACCCATTGGCCTTGGTGCAGGGCGCATCGGAAACTTCATCAACGCCGAGCTCTGGGGCAAGGCGTCTGACGTTTCATGGGCCATGGTTTTTCCGACTGATCCAGCCCAGCTGGCCCGGCACCCCTCGCAGCTGTACCAGTTTGCGCTGGAGGGCGTGGCACTGTTTTTCATTCTCTGGCTGTACACCCGCAAACCACGCCCGACCATGGCGGTGTCTGGCTTGTTTGCCCTGTGTTACGGGGTGTTTCGCTTTATCGTTGAATTTGTCCGCGTGCCGGATGCCCAGCTGGGCTATCTGGCCTTTGACTGGCTGACCATGGGCCAGATTCTGTGCCTGCCGATGATGGCCGTGGGTGTTTTTCTGATGGTTTGGGCGTACAAGCGCCAGGAGCAGCCTGCATGAAACAGTATCTCGATCTGATGCGCCACGTGCGCGACACCGGTATCGACAAGGCCGACCGCACCGGTACCGGCACCCGTAGCGTATTTGGCTACCAGATGCGTTTTGATCTGGCCGACGGCTTTCCGCTGGTGACCACCAAAAAGTGCCATTTGCGCTCGATCATCCACGAATTGTTGTGGTTCTTGCAGGGTGATACCAATATCAAATACCTGCAGGACAACGGCGTGCG
>CAZVDA010000200.1:0-4352 GCA_964625365.1 uncultured Thiopseudomonas sp.
CAGCCACCTGCGACAGCGGGATATGGGTGCCCAGTGCGGTCGGAATCGACAACTGTGGCAGATTGCCCAGCTGCAGCCGGTCGTCCGTCGAGCCGCGCAGCAAAATCTCGATCAGCTCGTTGTCTTCACGAAACTGGCTGACCGGCGTGCCGGACAGCGCACCCTGCAAAAAGCGGGCGATATCGGAGCTGCTGGCTCCCAGCGCACGGGCACGGTCCTGGTCGATATTCAGGCGCACCACCTTGTTGGGTTCTTCCCAATCGAGATGCACATTGCTCAGGTGCGGATTGTCGCGCATCACCGCTGCCACCTCGCGGGCATACTGGCGCACCACGTCGATATGCTCACCCGACACCCGGAACTGCACCGGATAGCCCACCGGCGGGCCGTTTTCCAGCCGGATTACCCGCCCGCGCAGGTGCGAATAGTCGTTGTGCAACCGTTCAATCAGCCAACTGCGCAACCGCTCGCGCTGCTCAAGGTCTTCGGTCAACAGCACAAACTGGGCAAAACTGGTGGCCGGCAGTTGCTGGTCCAGCGGCAGGTAAAAACGCGGCGAACCGGTGCCCACATAGGCCACATAGTTGAGCAGGCCATCCTGCTGCGCCAGCTCGGCCTCCAGCCGTTTGACTTCGGCCTGGGTGGCGGTAAAGGAACTGCCCTCGGCCAGCTTGAGATCAATCAGCAGCTCGGGACGGTTGGAGTCCGGGAAAAACTGCTTGGGCACCAGGCCAAAACCGGCAATCGACACAGCAAAGGCCGCCACCGTCAGCACAATCACCACCCAGCGATGGCCCACGCACCAGCTGACCACCGCCCGCACCCGCAGGTAAAAGGGCGTGGCATAAGGGTCGTGTTCGCCCTTGGTGCTGCCGTGTTTCTCCGCCTTGATGCGGCCCAGATCCGGCAACAGCTTGTCGCCCAGATAGGGCACAAACAGCACCGCTGCAAACCAGGACACCAGCAGCGACAGCGCCACCACCTCGAAAATGGCACGGGTGTACTCGCCCACGCTCGACTGGGCAGTGGCAATCGGCAAAAAGCCGGCGGCGGTAATCAGCGTGCCGGTCAGCATCGGAAAGGCAGTGCTGGTCCAGGCAAAGCTGGCGGCGCGCACGCGGTCCCAGCCCTGCTCCATCTTGATGGCCATCATCTCCACGGCAATGATGGCGTCGTCCACCATCAACGCCAGCGCCAGCACCAGCGCACCCAGCGAAATGCGGTGCAGGCCGATATCGAAGTAATGCATCAGGGTGAAAGTCAGCGCCAGCACCAGCGGAATGGAAAAGGCCACCACCAGACCGGTGCGCACGCCCAGCGAGAAAAAACTCACCAGCAGCACAATCACCAGCGCCTCGATCAGCACCTGCACAAACTCGCCCACGCCCCGCTTGACCGCCGTCGGCTGATCCGAGACGGTATGCAGCGTCATGCCCAGCGGCAGCTCGTTTTGCAGGCGGGCCAGGGTTTCTTCCAGCGCCCGCCCCAGCACCAGAATGTCGCCGCCCTGCTTCATGGACACGGCAATGCCCAGCGCATCCTCGCCCATAAAGCGCATGCCCGGCGCAGCCGGATCATTAAAGCCGCGCCGCACCTCGGCCACATCGCCCAGCCGCAGGGTGCGGTCGCCAATGCGCACAGGGAAGTCACGAATCTCGCGCACCGAATCAAAGCGCCCGCTGATACGCAACTGGATACGGTCGCTGCCGGTTTCATAAAAGCCGGTGCCGGTTACCGCATTCTGCGCATCCAGCGCCTGCTGCACCTGCAGCAACGACACGCCCAGGCTGGCCAGCCGGGCGTTGGCAATTTCAATCCAGATCTTTTCTTCCTGCAGGCCGACCAGTTCCACCTTGCCCACGTCCTTGACCCGTTGCAGCTCCAGCTGCAGGCGCTCCGCATAATCCTTGAGCACCGCATAGTCATAACCGGCACCGGTCAGCGCATAGATGTTGCCAAAGGTGGTGCCGAACTCGTCATTGAAAAACGGCCCCTGCACCTCGCGTGGCAAGGTATGGCGAATATCGGCAATCTTTTTGCGGATCTGGTACCACAGCTCCGGCACATCCTTTGAACGCATACTGTCGCGGGCGGCAAAAATCACCTGCGACTGGCCGGGGCGGGAAAACGAAGTGATCTTTTCAAACTCGCCGGTTTCCATCAGCTTTTTTTCGATGCGCTCGGTGACCTGGCGCGACACCTCCTGTGCGGTAGCACCCGGCCAGCGGGTGTCGATCACCATGGCCTTGAAGGTAAAGGGCGGGTCTTCGCTCTGGCCCAGCTTGCCGTAGGACAGGGTGCCCGCCAGCATGATCACCAGCATGGCAAACAATACCAGCGGACGGTTTTGCAGCGCCCAGGCCGACAGGTTGAACTTCATGGCTGCGCCTCATTGCCCGTGGCCAATGGCCGGTTGTCCGGGTCCAGCGCACGCACCGGCTGGCCGTCCTGCAACAGGTGCACACCGGCCATCACCACCCAGTCGCCAGCCTGCAGGCCATCCTCGACAATCACATGCTGGTCGTCATAGGCCAGTATGCGTACCGGCTGCGGTCGCACCCGCCCGTCGCCGGCCTCAAACAACCATACCCGCGCCTGCCCGCCATCAGCATCCACCGCCGACAGCGGCACAAACCAGGCCTGACCGGCCTGGATGCTCACATGCACACGGGCACTCTGGCCCAGCTCCGCACGGGCATCGCCCAGACTGACACGGGCGCCATAGGTGCGCGAACGCGGGTCTGCGGCCTGCGCCAGCTCGCGGATTTCACCCTTGAGCCGTTGCTGCGGCTGATCCAGCAGCGTCACCTCCACCGGCTGGCCGATGGCAAAACCGGCAAAGCCCTGCTCGGGAATGCTGAACTCCACCTCGCGCGGACCGTCTTCAGCCAGCGTAAACACCGGCTGTCCAGCCGCCACCACCTGCCCGGCCTCGGCCAGCGTACTGGCAATAATGCCGTCCGCCGGTGCCAGCAAACGGCCATAGTCCAGCTGGTTGCGGGCATTATCCAGCGCCGCACGCGCCTGCTGGCGGCGGGCCGTGGCACTTTTCAGCGACGTTTGCAGGCTGTCCAGCTGCGACTGGCTGAGCAGATCACGCTCGTAGAGCTTGCGGTAACGCGTCAGTTCGGCAGAGGCCAGCGCCACACCCGCCTCGGCATCGGCCAGCTGCGCCTGCATCGCCTGCAACTGCAACTGCAGATCGGCCGGGTCCAGCGCGGCCAGCAACTGGCCCTGCTTCACGCGGTCACCGGTTTGCACACTGCGCTGTTCTATTTTGCCGCCCACGCGAAAGGCCAGATCCGGCTGGATGCGGGCGCGTACCTCACCGGGATAGACTGCCGCCCCCTCGTGGGCCGGTTGCGGATGCATCACCAGCACCGGCCTGGGCGGCAACGACTGCTCTTGTGCCTTCTCGCAGCCACCCAGCAACAGCACGGACAACCACACCGCCAGCCACACCACACCCTTGTTTTTCATTGCGCTCCTGCCTTTGATTCATGCATTGTTATCAGCGCCAGCCTGCAGCAATGACGCAATCTTATTGAGCCGTGAAGAATACCCCAGACCGCAGATTTGCGCTGCCAGTACTTGCGCAATCAGCGCCAAACCCATAGCTCTCCAGCCAGTCCCTGTGTATGCCACCCAGGCAACCCCGGCATGACTTTGCCCGCCGCAGACTGCTATCCTTGCCGCTATTTTTTATTGTTCCGGTACCGCCATGTCAGCCGATTTTTCACCCAGCGCCTACCAGGCCCAACTGCACAGCAAACAGCAACGCCTGCAGCAATTGTTGGCCCCCTTCACCGACTTGCAACCCGAAGTGTTCGCCTCTGCACCCGAACACTTCCGCCTGCGCGCCGAGTTTCGCATCTGGTTTGACAACGGCATCGGCCACTACGCCATGTTCAACCCTGGCGACAAGCGCACGCCGATCCTGATGGAGCAACTGCCAATTGCCAGCCAGCTGATCAACCAGCTGATGCCCAAACTCAAAGCCGCATGGCAGGCCAACAGCGAACTGTCACACCGGCTGTTTCAGGTCGAGTTTTTAACCACATTATCCGGCGAGGCACTGATTACCCTGTGCTACCACCGCCCGCTGGGTGACGAATGGCTGGCCGCCGCGCAACCCGTAGCCGAACAACTGGGCACGCAACTGATTGGCCGCTCACGGGGCAAACGCTTGGTACTGGATAAAGATTATGTAACCGAACGGCTAACCGTAGCAGGCCGCGAATACAGCTACCGCCAGCCCGAAGGTGCCTTTACCCAGCCCAACGGTGGTGTATGCCAACACATGCTGAACTGGGCTTACGAAGCACTGGGCCAGCGCGACGACGACCTGCTGG
>CAZVDA010000201.1:0-4326 GCA_964625365.1 uncultured Thiopseudomonas sp.
GGTCGGCGCGGATGTTGTCGATTCCGGAAAAACTGATGCCGTCGGTGGCTTTTTTCACCGAATGCTCGACATAGGAGGCAACCCGTGTCTGCAGGGCCGTGACATCGGTGATGTCGGCGACTTCGCGGCGCAGGCGCCAGGCAATCAGTGGGCGCAGCAGCCAGCCGAGGTTGTCGGCCAGCGTGGGAAAACGGTAGCGCAGGATGATGTTGAGGAAATCCGGATCAGCGCACAGGCGCTGCAGTACGGGGGCAACCTCTTGGTCGTTGTAGGGGCGGATGTGGTCAAATGAGCCCATGAGTCTCTCGGGTACGGGGCGGCGCAGGCGGCCGGCTGGCTAAAATGCGCTATTATACGCCTATCTGTCTGCTTTGGTGCAGCACCCTGCTGTCGCGCGGTCCGGTTGCAGGGGTTTTCCCGCCAGGGCCGCCGGTCTGGACACTATTATTGCCATGAGTGGACGTTACAGCCTTCATCATCTCCCGCAGCGCTGGCTGGACTGCGCCGGTGACAGCATGCCGGCCTTTGTGCCGCGCTGGAACATCGCGCCTGACCAGCAGGTGCTGCTGCTTCGCCAGCGCGGTGATGCTGTGCATCTGGTGTCGGCCTTGTGGGGCTTTACGCCGGCCTGGTCGAAGGATTTTAGCCAGGTGGTCACCCATGCCCGTACCGAAAATCTGGGCGGCCAGCGATTTTTTGCCGATGCACTGGCCACGCGGCGCGGTGTGTTGCCGGCTACAGGTTTTTATGAGTGGCGCGGTCAGGCGCGAACTCGCAAGCAGCCTTACTGGCTGAGTCGGCAAGGCGAGCTGCTGTATATGGCTGCACTCTGGGAACCCTATGTAGTGGTGGAAAAGGAATACCTGAGTGTCGCGTTGCTGACCGTACAGGCAGCCTATTTGCGCCGCCCGCTGTTGCTGGCTGAAGCAGACCTTGCGCTGTGGATGGACCCTGCCACACCCATGGAGCAGATACAGGCGCTGCTGGCCGGGGGCGGGCTGGCGTTGCAGGAGCGCAAGGTGTCTACATTGGTCAATGATCCGCTACAGGACGGGCCTGAGTGTATCCGCCCGGTTTAGCCGGTCGACACAGATGCTGTGCTAAGGTGCGTTGCTGGATGCTTCGCCGTCTTCGTGGAAGCGGTCTGCAACCAGTTGTTGCAGTGCGCAAAGCGCTTCGTCGGCCTGTTCGCCCTCGGTACACAGGTGCAGTTCGGTACCCGGACTGGCGGCCAGCATCATGACTTCCAGAATATTTTTGCCGTTGCACAGCTGGTCAGGTGTGTGGCCCAGCAGGATTTCGCATGGAAAGCGGGCGGCCAGGCTGGCAAAACTGGCCGAGGCGCGGGCATGCAGGCCACGCTTGTTGCTGATGAGTAGGGTGCAGCTATGGCGGCTCATGATGTGCCCTGCGAGCGTGCGTCGCGGTGGCGAACCTGGATGTTGCCCAGGCTAGGTTGCAAGGCGGCCGCCAGGCGCTCGACCATGTAGACCGAACGGTGCTGGCCGCCGGTACAGCCGATGGCGATGGTGACGTAGGCGCGGTTGCTGGCGCCGACGCGGGGCAGCCACTTTTGCAGGTAGTGGAAGAGGTCGTCAAATAGTTCCTGCACTTCGGCCTGCTGGTCCAGAAAGTCGATGACCGGCTGCTCCAGCCCGCTGTAGGGGCGCAGTTCCGGTTGCCAGTAGGGATTGGGCAGGTTGCGTACATCCAGAACGAAATCCGCCTCGACCGGCAGGCCGCGCTTGAAGCCAAATGACTTGAACAGAAAGGCGGTGCCGCTGGCCGGCTTGTCCAGCAGGCGCTGTTTGATCAGGTCGCCAAGCTGGTAGAGGTTGAGCCGGGTGGTGTCAATGTGCAGGTCGGCTGCGTTGATCAGGTGGTGAAGCAGCTCGCGCTCGTAGGCCAGGGCTTCCGATAGCGAGCGTTCGTTGCGGGTTAGCGGGTGACGGCGGCGGGTTTCGGAAAAGCGCTTGAGCAGGGTGGTGTCGTCGGCGTCCAGAAACACCACGTCAAAGCTGATGTGCTTGTCGCGCAGGTAGTCCAGCAGTTGTGGAATCTGTTCCAGTTGCTGGGGCTGGTTGCGTCCGTCAATGGAGACTGCCAGCCTGGCCGGGGCCAGCTCGCTGGAAAGCAGTGTGCGCTCGATCAGTTCCGGCAGTAGTGATGCGGGCAGGTTGTCGATGCAGTAGAAGTCGTTGTCTTCAAGGACGGCCAGGGCGGTACTTTTGCCTGAGCCGGAACGACCGCTGACAATGACCAGCCGCATGGCTCAGGCATTTCCCGTGATTGCAGCCTGATACAGGGTCTGGTTGTCGCCGGCCTGGCGCAGGCGTTCACGCAATTGTTCGTTGTCGAACAGGCTGGCGATCTGGCGGAGCAGGACCAGATGCTCGTCGGTGGTCGCCTCGGGGACCAGCAGCACAAACAGCAGGTCTACCGGTGCGCCGTCGATGGCGTCAAAGTCAACCGGAGTATCCAGGTGCAGGATCGCGCCCAGTGGCGTATCGCAACCGGCCAGACGGCAGTGGGGAATGGCGATACCGTTGCCAAAACCGGTAGAACCGAGTTTTTCGCGTGCAATCAGGCTGTTGAACAGCTGGCTGGAGTCGAGGCCGGGCTGGTCTTCGGCAAATAGCTGCGCGATCAGCTCCAGTACCCTTTTTTTGCTGCCGCCCTGCACGTTCACGCGGGAACGGGCAGGGGACAGGATGTCTGCGAGACGAATCATTGATTAACGCTCGATCGCACCTTTCTGGCGGTCCAGCTGCTTCTCTTTGTGCTTGAGCAGCTGGCGGTCCAGTTTGTCGATCAGCAGGTCAATGGCTGCATACATGTCTTCGTGTTCGGCCTGGGCGTTGACTTCGCCGCCGGCGATCAGGATGGAGGCATCCACGATCTGGTTGATTTTTTCTACACCCATGGTTACGCGGATGCTGGTGATCTTGTCAGAGTGACGCGCCAGACGGTCAAATTTGGTGTTGACGTATTCGCGCAGGGCATCGGTGACTTCCAGCTGATGGCCGGTAATGGTGATTTGCATGGTGTTCTCCTTGGTGGATGGTTTTTCTGTGATTAGTGTACTTCAAATGCTTTTGAATTTGTGAGTGTTTGTTGCTGATTCATATCAACGGCCGGGTGCTGGCAGGCGCTAGAACAACTGCTTGCGCTCGGAGGATGAGGGAATGCCCAGTGCCTCGCGATACTTGGCGATGGTGCGGCGTGCCACCTGGATGCCCTGTTCGGCGAGCAGGTCGGTAATCTTGCTGTCGCTGAGCGGTTTTTTCGGATTCTCGGCGCCCACCAGCTGCCCGATCATGGCGCGAATGGCGGTTGACGAGCACTCGCCGCCCTGTTCGGTGCTGACGTGGCTGGAGAAGAAGTACTTGAGTTCGAAAACGCCTCGGGGGGTGTGCATGTATTTCTGGGTGGTGGCGCGTGAAATGGTGGACTCGTGCATTTCGATGGCGTCGGCAATGTCGGCCAGCACCATGGGTTTCATGGCGACCGGGCCATGCTCGAAAAAGCCCTGCTGGCGCTTGAGGATTTCGCTGGAGACCTTGAGCAGGGTTTCGTTGCGGCTGTGCAGGCTGCGGATGAACCAGCGGGCTTCCTGCAACTGGTTGCGCATGAAGCTGTTGTCGTCGCTGTTGTCGGCGCGGCGCACATAGCTGGCATACAGCGAGTTGACGCGCAGGCGCGGGGCGATTTCCGGGTTGAGTTCGACTACCCAGCGATCCTTGCGCTTGCTGACGATCACGTCGGGGACTATGTATTCGGGCTCGCTTTCTTCGATATGCGAGCCGGGGCGCGGGTCCAGTGTCTGGATCAGCTGTACCACCTCGCGCAGGGCGTCTTCATCCAGGCGCATCAGGCGCATTAGGCGGTTGTATTCTTTGGCGCCAAGCAACGCCAGGTGCTTGTCGCACAGCTGGCGTGCCTCGGCGAGGCGCGGAGTGGCCGGTTCCAGGTGTTCCAGCTGTAGCAGCAGGCATTCACGCAGGTCGCGTGCGCCCACGCCGGTAGGTTCGAATTGCTGGATATGGGCGAGCATGGCTTCCAGTTCGGCGAGCCGGACGTTCAGCTGCGGGTCGAAGCCGGGCAGCATGTCCTGCAGGCTTTCTTCCAGATAGCCGTCGCTGTTGATGCTGTCGATCAGGGTGGTGGCCAGATACTCTTCGCGGGCATCCAGACTGGAAAGATTCAGCTGCCACAGCAGGTGGTCCTGCAGGCTCATGCCGCTGGCGGTGGTGGCGGTGAAGTCCCAGTCTTCGTCATCGGCTACCGGCAGGTTGCTGGCACTGGTCTGGTAAATGTCTTCCCAGG
>CAZVDA010000202.1:0-4319 GCA_964625365.1 uncultured Thiopseudomonas sp.
CCGATCATGCCCAGCAGACCGGTTTGCTCCAGCACCTGACGGGTGAACTTGTCCATGCGGGTAGCAGTGGTCGGGCCAGCAGGTCCAACGACTTCATCCCCCACCGGATCGACCGGGCCAACGTAGTAGATAAAGCGGCCTTTAAGATCAACCGGCAGCTCTTCGCCGTTGTTCAGCATATCGGTGATGCGTTTGTGCGCAGCATCGCGACCGGTCAGCATTTTGCCGTTGAGCAGCAGGGTTTCGCCCGGCTTCCAGCTCTGTACTTCTTCCGGCGTAACGGTATCCAGATTGACGCGGCGTGCCGACGGGCCGGCTTCCCACACGATATCCGGGTAGGCATCCAGATTAGGCTGATCCAGTACCGCAGGGCCTGAGCCATCCAGCACAAAATGCGCGTGACGGGTAGCGGCACAGTTGGGGATGATGCACACCGGCAGAGAGGCGGCGTGGGTCGGGTAGTCCTTGATTTTGATGTCCAGAACTGTGGTCAGACCGCCCAGACCCTGGGCACCAATGCCGAGCTGGTTAACCTTGTCGAAGATTTCCAGACGCAGCTCTTCCACTCGGTTTTGTGCGCCACGGGCTTTGAGCTCATGAATGTCGATTTGATCCATCAGAGATTCTTTGGCCAGTACCGCAGCTTTTTCCGCAGTACCGCCGATGCCGATGCCGAGCATGCCGGGCGGACACCAGCCAGCGCCCATTTGTGGCACTACGCTTAGCACCCAGTCAACGATGGAGTCGGACGGGTTAAGCATGGCCATCATGGTTTTGTTTTCAGAACCGCCACCTTTGGCCGCTACTTCGATTTCTACCTTGTCGCCGGGCACTATGCTGTAGTGAATCACGGCGGGGGTGTTGTCCTTGGTGTTTTTACGCGCACCGGCAGGGTCAGCCAATACGGAAGCACGCAGCTTGTTGTCCGGGTGGTTGTAAGCGCGGCGCACGCCTTCGTTGATCATGTCGTCCAGGCTCAGGTCGCCTTCCCACTGCACATTCATGCCCACGCGGCAGAAAATGGTGACAATACCGGTGTCCTGACACAGCGGACGGTGGCCGGTGGCGCTCATGCGCGAGTTGATCAGGATTTGCGCCATGGCATCCTTGGCAGCGGGGGATTCTTCCCGCTCGTAGGCTTCGTGCATGGCCTGGATGAAATCCAGCGGGTGGTAATAGGAAATGTATTGCAGAGCGTCAGCAACGCTTTGGATAACGTCGTCTTGCTTGATTACAGACATGAAATGCTCCTCGGCTCAGGACAGAACGGCCTTGCACGGTCAAGGCCGGAAATAAGTGGCTGATTATACCTGCAAATGCGTGATCGTGCCCTTTGGCATCAGTGCGGGATCTGGCTGAATGGCTCCCCCGTTGACCTGCTGCAGTGATTGTGTGTCCATCAGGTGAACCAGCCTGTGTGACGTGCTAACCTGCCGGACTTTTATGCGGTGGAGCGGAGCGGGCATGTTGCCTCGTCTCATGGCCTGCCGGCGTGTTGACAGGAGTTTGAAACGTGCTGAAGCTGTTCCGTATTTCCAGCCTGCTGGAAGGGCTGTCCTACCTGGTGATTCTTGGGGTGACCGTCCAGCTGATTCCGCGCGAACATGTGTTTACCCTGGGCATGATCCATGGCGGACTGTTCACGTTGTATTTCGTATTGTCCCTGGTGGTGTCCCACCAGCGTGGCTGGCCGGTATGGCGCTGGCTGCTGGTCTTTCTTGCGGCCATCGTGCCGCTGGCATTTATTCCGGTCGAGCTATTTTTGCAGAAAGAAATGCGTAAGGCCGGCTGATGGCTGCGTGTGATGCCGGTGCTCGCACTTGCCGGGCGGGGCGCTTACAATAGCTGCCTGTTTTTTAATGAGAAAAAGGGTCTGTTATGCAGGATCAGGGGTTGTTGCTGGTTAATCTGGGGTCGCCGCGCTCCACCTCGGTTGCGGATGTGCGCCAGTATCTGAACCAGTTCCTGATGGACCCTTATGTCGTGGATTTGCCCTGGCCGCTGCGCCGCTTGCTGGTGGGGCTGATTCTTTTGCGCCGTCCTGCGGAGTCGGCTGAAGCCTACCGGCAAATCTGGTGGGAAGAGGGCTCGCCGCTGGTGGTGATCAGCCAGCGTCTGTGTGACGAGGTGCGCAAACACTGGCGGCACGGCCCTGTCGGGCTGGCTATGCGCTATGGCGAGCCATCCATTGAGCGCGCCTTGCTGGACATGGCCGGCCGGGGCGTCAAGCGCGTGCGCTTTGCGCCCCTGTACCCGCAATTTGCCGATAGCACCACTACCACGGCCATTCAGGAAGCCCGCCGGGTGATCAGTCGTCACCGGCTGGCCCTGGAGCTGGATGTGCTGCCTGCCTTTTATGATGACAGCCGTTACCTGCAGGTACTGGCAGCCAGTGCTGCCGGGGCCATGGCGGGCGGTTTTGACCATGTGCTGCTCAGCTTTCACGGGCTGCCGGAGCGGCACCTGCACAAGCTGGATCACCAGAATCACTGCCTCAAGTCAGAGGATTGCTGCCAGACGCCGCCCGCCGGCGTGCTGGATACCTGCTACCGGGCCCAGTGCATGCGTACGGCCGAGGGTTTTGCCGCGCAGGCCGGCTTGCAGCCCGGGCAATGGTCGGTGTCTTTCCAGTCCCGGCTGGGACGTGCCAAGTGGATTGAACCCTACACCGAGCAGCGGCTGGATGCGCTGGCGCGGCAGGGGGTGAAAAAGCTGTTGGTGATGTCGCCGGCCTTTGTCGCCGACTGTATTGAAACGCTTGAGGAGCTGGCGCTGCGGGGCCGCGAGCAGTTCATTGCTGCAGGCGGCGAAGACTTGCAGCTGATTCCCTGCCTGAACGCCAGCCCGGAGTGGGCGCAGGTACTGGTGCAGCTGTGCGAGAGCGGACTGCAGGCCTGAGTTGCGTCAACCTTATTCGGGAGACAGGAACTGCAGGTTGTAACTGCTGGCGCGGGCATCGGGTACCAGCACGTCCAGCGCAATGCGGATGGGTACCTGGGCCGGCATGCTGTTGCGTCCGGCCAGCTCGCCACCGAGGTACTCGGCCGGACTGAAGGTGCGGCTGGCGACCAGTTGCCGGGCGCTATCGGTAAAATTGAGCTGTAGCAGAGGGAACGGCTGGGAGAAGCCGGCGCGGTTATAGATGATGGCGTCCACGCTGAGTGCGTTGGCGAAGTCGGCGTGCGGGCGCACGATCAGGTTGCTGCTGGCGATCAGGCTGACATCCACCTGTTCGGGTAAACGGCAACCCAGCACCGTACAGGCGCGTTCCAGCCAGGGCCGGCTGTACGCCTGGCGGGCCAGCGAATCGAAGTTATAGTAACTGTACTGGGTGACCAGGCCCAGCGCCGCCAACAGGCTGAGCATGGACCACAGCAGGCCATGACGGCTGCGCTGGCCTGGCTGCCATTCCAGATAAAGGGTTTCGCTGGCGATGGCGTCCAGTTCGTCACTGGCCAGCGATGGCTCGTGCCGATGGCTGTCGTTTTGCGCCCAGTTTGCTGCACTGTCATCTGGCTGTGGCTCGTCGGCAGAGATGCTGTCGCCGGCAAACAGGGGGGGATCGTCTTCGGGCAGGGGTTGTTCATCTGTCGCCGGATTGATGGTTTCCAGTTGCCAGTCGCTGGTTTCGGCGGCAGAAAAGACCGGGTCCGGTAAGGGGGCTTTCTGTTTGAGCGGTTCCTGTTCGGCCTCCATCCGTGCCAGCCGTGCCAGTTCCTGCTCGAAGTCCGGGCTGTCCAGATCGATATCCATGTCGTCATGGATCTGCAGTGCATCAAGCTGGTCGTTACCGGCGTACTGCTCAGCCGGTTCAACCGGCAGCAGGGGCGGCTCCTCGATATCCTGTTCCAGGGAAAGGCGTGCGTTGAATACCTGCATGCAGGAGCCACAACGCACGGCACCCTGCGCCACAAATAATTGCTGGCTGTTGACCCGGAAACGGGTGGTGCAATGCGGGCACTGGGTGAGAAAGGTTTTGCTCATGGCAGGTGGGGCAGCCTAGACACGCACGCCGCTGATGCGTACCCAGCCGTCCTGTTCGCGGGTTGGGTCCAGCGTGAAGTGGGCGGTATAGGCCTGGCGAACCTCGTCGGCCTGTTCGGCGAGGATGCCGGACAGCACCAGCCGTCCGCCGGAGCGGCACAGGGAGGCCAGTTGCGGAGCCAGCTGGACCAGCGGGCCGGCCAGAATATTGGCCAGCACCACGTCATGGGTGTGTTGTGGCATGGCTTCCGGCAGGTACAGGCTGTAGCGCGACGGATCAATCTGGTTGCGGCCGGCGTTGTCGGCGGTGGCTTCCAGCGCCTGGCTGTCAATGT
>CAZVDA010000203.1:0-4282 GCA_964625365.1 uncultured Thiopseudomonas sp.
GGGCTTTTTATGGATCGGTCGGGCTGGCGCACCAGTATGGCTACGGTTTCATGGCCATTTATCTGGGCATCTGCGGTGCCTTTGTGCTGGCACCGGTGCTGCTGTATCCGGTACTGCAGCTAACCCGTACCCACCAGCTATCCTCACTGGCCGACCTGTTCGCCTTTCGCTTTCACAGCAATGCCGCCGGCACGCTGACCACCCTGGGCCTGCTGGCCTGTACCCTGCCGTTGCTGGCCCTGCAGATCCAGGCGGTTGCCGATACCGCCCAGCTGCTCACCGGCGAGCCGGTGCAGGAGCACATCGCGCTGGTGTTCTGTCTGGTCATGACGCTGTTTTCCATCCTGTTTGGCGCACGCCACATTGCCACCCGTGAAAAGCATCAGGGCGTGGTGTTTGCCATGGCCTTCGAGTCGCTGCTCAAGCTGCTGGCCATCCTGGCAGTGGGCGGCTGGCTGCTGTATGGCCCGCTGGGCGGCCCCGCTGCCCTGCAGGAGTGGCTCAACCACAACCAGCACCAGCTGGCACAGCTGCAAAGCCCCATGCAGGACGGCCAGTGGCGCATGCTGTTGCTGCTGTTTTTTGCCTCGGCAGTGGTCATGCCACACATGTTTCACATGACCTTTACCGAAAACCTGACCCCGCGCGCGCTGGTCAGTGCCGGCTGGGGGCTGCCGCTGTTCCTGCTACTGATGAGTCTGCCCATTCCGCTGATCCTGTGGGCCGGCCTCAAGTTGTCGGTGGGGACCGAGCCCCAGTATTTTTCCATTGGCCTGGCACAGGTGCTCGGTAGCGAAAAACTGGCCCTGCTGGCCTTTATGGGCGGCATGTCGGCGGCCAGCGGCGTCATCATCGTCTGTACCATCGCCCTGTCGGGCATGGTCATGAACCACCTGATCCTGCCGGTCTACCAGCCCTCTGCCGAAGGCAATATTTACCGCTGGATCAAATGGGTGCGCCGCAGCCTGATTGCCGTCATCATTCTGGCCAGCTTTCTGGTCTACCGCCTGCTCGGCTCGACCCACTCGCTGACCAGTCTGGGCACGGTTTCCTTTGCCGGCGGCCTGCAGTTTCTGCCCGGGCTGCTGGCGCTGATGTACTGGCCACGTGCCAGCCGCAACGGTTTTATCGCCGGCACCCTGACCGGACTTGGCATCTGGGCTGCCACCCTGCTGCTGCCCATTCTCGGGCTGACCGCCGGCCTGCCGCTGCCCTGGTCGAATACGCCCTATCTGCCCGACCAGGATAACTGGCAACTGGCCGCTGCCACCGCCATTACCGCCAATACGCTGGTATTTGTATTGGTATCGCTGCTGGGCCAGCCCCGCCCCGAGGAACAGCGTAGCCGCCAGGCCTGTCTGGTCAACCGCCCGCGCCTGCCCGAAAGCCGCAAACTGCAGGCCGCCTCGCCCCACGAATTTGCCTATGCGCTGGCCAAGCCGCTGGGGCCGGTTGCCGCCCAGCGCGAAGTGGAGCGGGCACTCAGTGACCTGCAACTGCCGCAGGATGAAACCCGCCCCTTTGCCCTGCGCCGCCTGCGCGACCGCATCGAGGCCAACCTGTCCGGCCTGATGGGCCCGGGCATTGCCCGCGATCTGGTCAGCAGTTTTCTGCCCTATCGGGACGCTGCCGCCGGCTACGTCACCGAAGACATTCACCTGATCGAGCACCGCCTGGAAGATTACCGCTCGCGCCTGACCGGTCTGGCCGGCGAGCTGGATGCGGTACGCCGCCACCACCGCCAGACCCTGCACAACCTGCCGCTGGGCGTGTGCTCGCTGTCCCGCGATGCCGAAATCATCATGTGGAACCGCGCCATGGAAAACCTGACCGGCATCGCCGCCTCAAGGGTGCTGGGTTCCAGTCTGGACAGCATAGATCCACCCTGGCGCGAGCTGCTGCTGGCGTTCAGCCAGGGTATCGACAACAGCCTGCACCAGAAACACCTGCACAGCAGCTACCAGTCACGCTGGCTCAACCTGCACAAGGCGGCCATAGCCGAACCCGGCGCACCACGCGACAGCGGCATGGTGCTGCTGCTGGAAGACATCACCGAAAACCGCCAGCTCGAAGACCGCCTGATCCACGCCCAGCGATTGGCCTCACTGGGGCGGCTGGCAGCCGGCGTGGCCCATGAAATCGGCAATCCGGTTACCGGCATTGCCTGTCTGGCCCAGATCATCCGCGAAGAACGCACCAGCGACGAGGAACTGCAGGAAATCAGCAACCAGATCCTCGAACAGACCCGCCGCATCACCGGCATCGTGCAATCCATGATGGGCTTTTCGCGCAGCAGCCCTGCCGACGGCCAGCACCGCACGCCACAGTGCTGGCTGGATATTTGCAAAGATGCCGTGAACCTCTTATCGTTGAACAGCGAAGCGCGTCCGGTCCGCTTCAACAACCTGTGCGATCCGCAGCACCTGGTCAACGGCGATGCACAGCGGCTCAGCCAGGTGGTGGTCAACCTGCTGGGCAATGCCCGCGATGCCAGCCCCGACCATGGCCTGATCGGCATGGAAACCCGTGCCGGCACGCACTGGGTAGAATTGTGCATTACCGACCAGGGCAGCGGCATTGCCCCCGAACATCAGGCCCAGCTGTTCGAGCCCTTTTTTACCACCAAGGACCCCGGAGAAGGCACCGGCCTGGGACTGGCCATGTGCTATGCCATCATCAAGGAGCATCAGGGTGAGATCCGCGTCACCAGCCCGCTTGCGGGACAATCCGGCGGAACCAGTTTTTGCATCCGGCTGCCGCGCCACCTTCCAACAACAACGCTGCAGCAGTCCGGTATTGACGGCACCCCTAAAGAGTAGAGTACCCATTGATGTCCCATATCCTCATTATCGAAGACGAGCCCATTATCCGCTCGTCACTCAAGCGTCTGTTGGAACGCAACGGCTATCAGGTCAGCGAGGCCGGCTCGGTGCAGGAGGCCCTCGACGGCCCGGCACCGGCCAGCTTCAACCTGATCATCAGCGACCTGCGCCTGCCCGGCGCACCCGGCACCGAAATCATCCAGCACGCCGGCACCACGCCGGTGCTAATCATGACCAGCTACGCCAGCCTGCGCTCGGCAGTCGATACCATGAAGCTGGGCGCCATGGACTATATTGCCAAGCCCTTTGACCACCAGGACATGCTGGCCACCATTGCCCGCATCCTCAGCGAACACAGCCGCCAGCCGGCCACGGCGGCAGAACCCGAACCCGCGCCGCCAGCTGGCAACGACAACGCCGATATCGGCATCATCGGCAGCAACCCCGCCATGCAGACCCTGTTTGGCAAAATCCGCAAGGTGGCCCCCGCCGACGCCAACGTACTGATCCACGGCGAGTCCGGCACCGGCAAGGAACTGGTGGCCCGCGCCCTGCACAACCTGTCACACCGCGCCAGCGCGCCCATGATCAGCGTCAACTGCGCCGCCATTCCCGAATCCCTGATCGAATCCGAGCTGTTTGGCCACGAAAAAGGTGCCTTTACCGGTGCCGACAAGGCCCGCGCCGGGCTGGTCGAAGCGGCTGACGGCGGCACCCTGTTTCTGGACGAAATCGGCGAGCTGCCGCTGGAAGCCCAGGCCCGCCTGCTGCGCGTCCTGCAGGAAAGCGAAATCCGCCGGGTCGGCTCCACCCAGTCGCACAAGGTCAATATCCGCCTGATTGCCGCCACCCACCGCGACCTCAAGGCGCTGGCCCGCGAAGGCAAGTTTCGTGAAGACCTTTACTACCGCCTGCACGTCATCGCCCTGAGCCTGCCCGCCCTGCGCGAGCGCGGCGACGACATCATCGAAATCGCCAGTGCCCTGCTGGAGCGCCAGCGCCAGAAGGCCGGACGCGATTCCATGCACTTTAGCGCAGACTGCACACAGGCCATGCGCAGCTACCACTGGCCCGGCAACGTGCGCGAACTGGAAAACGCCATCGAACGCGCCGTAATCCTGTGCGAAGGCCAGCAAATTACCCTGGATCTGCTGGGTATTGATATCGACCTGGAGCACCCTGCCCAGAGTCCGTCCCCCACCGCCAAGGCTGCCCTGTCGCTGGAAGACTATTTCCAGCGCTTTGTGCTGGAAAATCAGGACAACATGACCGAAACCGAGCTGGCCAGCCGGCTGGGCATCAGCCGCAAATCCCTGTGGGAACGCCGCCAGCGCATGGGTATCCCCAGGAAAAAAACTTCCACAGACAGCAATCCCGACGACTAATGCCACCCATGATGCCTTCAGCCGTTCACGTGTTGTTGGCTGTTTATACCCTTAGCCGTCATTCTGTGCGAAGCG
>CAZVDA010000204.1:0-4212 GCA_964625365.1 uncultured Thiopseudomonas sp.
TGAACTGGAGCGGCGCATGGCCAGCGGCGAGCTGAATCTGGCGATTGAAATTCCCGCCGGCTTTGGCCGCGACCTGCTGCGCGGACGCAATGTGCAGATTGCTGCCTGGATTGACGGAGCCATGCCGCAGCGCGGCGAAACGGTAAAAGGCTATGTGCAGGGCATTCACCAGCACTGGTTGCTGGAGCAGACGGCCGCCCGCACCGGCCAGCCGGTGACTGGTCTGGCCAGCGTGGAAACCCGCTACCGTTACAACCCGGATGTCAAAAGCCTGCCGGCCATGGTGCCGGCGGTGTTGCCGATGCTGTTGCTGATGTTGCCGGCCATGCTGACGGCGCTGGCGGTGGTGCGGGAAAAAGAAACCGGCTCCATCATCAATCTCTATGTTACGCCGGTGACGCGCACCGAGTTTTTGCTGGGCAAACAAATCCCCTATGTCGGGCTGGCCATGCTCAATTTTGCGCTGATGGTATTGCTGGCGGTGTGGCTGTTTGACGTGCCGCTCAAGGGCAGCTTGCTGACGCTGACTCTAGCAGCGCTGATTTACAGCCTGTGTGCCACCGGCATGGGGTTGCTGGCTTCCAGCGTGACCAATAGCCAGATTGCCGCCATGTTTTTTGCCATGATCGGCACCATGATTCCGACCATGCAGTTTTCTGGCCTGACCGATCCGGTGTCCTCGTTGCAGGGTGGCCAGCGGCTGATTGGCCAGATTTATCCGGCCAGCCACATGATCGATATCAGCCGGGGCGTGTTCAACAAGGCGCTGGGCTTTGGCGATCTGGGCGGTGCGCTGCTGGCAATGCTGGTGGCGGTGCCGGTGATTGTGGGCGCGGCGATTTTGTTGCTGCGCAAACAGGAGCGTTAGGCCATGCGACAGTTTTTTACCAATATCTGGCAACTGGGCATCAAGGAGCTATGGAGCCTGCGCCGCGACCCGACCATGCTGGTGCTGATTGCCTATGTGTTTACCGCTGGGGTGTACAGCGCCTCGACCGCCATGCCGCAAACATTGAACAATGCGCCGATTGCCATTGTCGATGAAGACCGCTCGCCGCTGTCGCAGCGCATTGCCACGGCGTTTTATCCGCCGCAATTTCGCCCGCCGCAGTTGATTGAGTGGTCGCAGATGGATCCGGGCATGGACGAGGGCGTGTATACCTTTGTGCTGGTGATTCCGGCCAACTTTCAGCGCGACGTGCTGGCCGGACGCGTGCCGCAAATCCAGCTTAACGTGGATGCCACCCGCATGAGCCAGGCCTTTACCGGCAGCAGCTATGTGCAGCAGATAGTGATGGCTGAAATCAATGAGTTTGCCCAGCGTTACCGCGCCAGTGCCACCGCCAAAGTGGATCTGAACCTGCGCGCCAGCTTTAACCCGGCGCTGGAACGTAGCTGGTTTGGCAGTCTGGTGCAGGTAATCAACTACATCACCATGCTGTCGATTATTCTGGCCGGGGCGGCGCTGATCCGCGAACGTGAACACGGCACCATCGAACACCTGTTGGTAATGCCGGTCACGCCGGCGCAAATCATGCTGGCCAAGGTCTGGTCTACCGGTCTGGTGGTGCTGTTGGCCTCGCTGCTGTCGCTGGTGCTGGTGGTGCAGGGCGTGCTGGGTGTGCCGGTGGCCGGCTCGCTGCCGCTGTTTTTTGCCGGTGCGGCGCTGTGCCTGTTTGCTACCACCTCGATGGGCATCTTTATGGCCACGGTGGCGCGCAACATGCCGCAGTTCGGCATGCTGATGGTGCTGGTAATTATTCCGCTGCAAATGCTGTCCGGCGGCAGTACACCACGCGAAAGCATGCCCGAGCTGGTGCAAAACATCATGCTGCTGGCACCCACCACCCACTTTGTGCAACTGGGCCAGGCGATCCTGTTCCGGGGTGCTGGTTTTGCGGTGGTGTGGCCGCAGTTTCTGGTGCTAGCGCTGATTGGGACGGTGCTGTTTGTGCTGTCGCTGCGGCGCTTTCGCAGCACCATTAGCCAGATGGCCTAAGGGCTTGCCGCTGGCGGCATGCGCTCGCCAGTGTTTTTCAGGATAGCCGTGGAGCAGTCGGGTGCCGGACATACAGACCATCGTGATGCTGCTGGGCTTCGGCTTTCTGGGCGCGTTCATCAATGCCATTGTTGGTGGCGGCGGGCTGATTACCGTGCCTGCGCTGCTCGCGGTTGGCCTGCCGCCGGCCATGGCGATAGGCACCAACAAGCTGGCCGCTGCGGTAGGCAATCTCACCAGCCTGCTGACCTTCATGCGTGCCGGCAAGGTGGACTGGCGTCTGCTGCTGCCGGTGCTGCCCTGGGTCTTTGCCGGCTCGGTGGCCGGTGCCATCAGCGTGCACCAGCTCTCGCCGCAAATCCTGCAGCCGCTGATTATCGCCCTGCTGGTGGTGGTGTTGCTGTATACCCTGTTCAAGAAAAATATCGGCCAGCCGCAACAGGCTGTGCTGCTCACCGAACGGCGCAGGCGTATCGGTTATGCGCTGCTGGTGGGCATTGGCTTTCACGACGGTTTTTTCGGGCCGGGCGCCGGTTCATTCATGATTCTGGTCATGCTGTTTATGGGCATGGATTTTGTGTGTGCTGCCGGCAGCTCCAAGCTGCTCAACCTGACCAGCAACACCGCCGCGCTGCTGACGTTCATGTGGCTGGGCAGTGTCAACTACGCCTACGGGCTGATTATGGCCGCGGCCATGGTGGCCGGTGCCTATGCCGGCTCGCGCCTGGCGCTTAGCCGGGGGACGGGTTTTGTGCGCGTTCTGTTTATCAGCGTGACCTCGGTATTGATCCTGAAAAACCTGTATGACATGCAGGGCTGACCGCGTGTGTGCGCCTGCTGAATCCCCGTGTTTGGCATGCTAACCTGTTGCCCTTCCACCACGATCGAGGACATTCACATGAACGCTTTGAAAACCTGTCTGGGTTCCCTGGCTGCCGGCAGCCTGCTGTGGACTGCAGTGGCCAGCGCGCAGACGCAGATACCGGTGCTGATGCCCAAGCTGGTCACCGTGGCCAGCGAGCGTAGCTGTCTGGGCAACAAGGATGCCGAACTCTGTGCACGCATCCATGTGGATCTGGAAACCAGCGGCCAGGACTGGCTGGACCTGAAGCTGCTGGCGCTGGTGGCTCCGCTGGCCGATGATCCCCGCCTGCAGGCGGCGCGTACTCCGGCGCAGGCGCTGGAGGTGCTGCGCGGGCAGGCCGGCCAGTGGCTGGCGGCGCAGCGCAGCGAGCTGCAGGAGGCGCTGGATGAAGACTATTTCACCGGTTACGAAAACCAGGAACAGCTGCGCTTTGTATGGCAGCGCGGTGCACTGGCGGTTTTTGCCCACAGTGCCTACAGCTACAGTGGCGGGGCGCACGGCATGGGGATGACCGAGTACCGGCTGATGGATCTGGCCGGACAGCGCTGGCTGCAGCTGGACGATATCCTGCTGCCCGGCCAGCAGGATGCCTTGCTGGATGTCCTGATCCAGACCTATCGCGACCAGCATCCCGAACTGGCCGAAAGCTGGCTGGCCAGCACCCGCAAGGAGCAGGCCGAACAACTGCTGACCGACAATATCCTGCCCGGCGAGGACGGCCTGCAGTTCAATTACGGGCCTTATGTGCTGGGTTCCTATGCCGACGGGCAGGTCGAACTGAAGGTGTCGCAGCAACAATTGCGCGGTCTGGTCCGTGACGGCCTGATGCCTGCCGGACTGGCCAGCGCCGAATAAGCAGTCAAGGGATCATGGCAAGCCTTTGCCCGTGCCGGTATAATCGCGCTTTTGTTTCCGTGCAGGGTGAGAGTTTCCATGACCGATGATGTTTCAGCCTACATGCAGCGCCTGGGCCAGGCCGCCCGTGCCGCCTCCCGGGTGCTGGCCAGTGCGCCAACCGCCCAGAAAAACAATGCCTTGCTGGCCGCCGCTGCCGAGCTGGATGCCGCCCGTGCCAGTCTGCTGGACGCCAATGGCAAAGACATGGCCGCCGGCCGTGCCAATGGTCTGGATGACGCCATGCTGGACCGTCTGGAGCTGACTCCGGCGCGTATTGACGACATGATCGAGGGCCTGCGCCAGGTGGCCACCCTGCCGGACCCCATTGGTGAAATCCAGGACATGCGCTATGTGCCGTCCGGTATCCAGCTGGGCAAGATGCGCGTGCCACTGGGCGTGATCGGCATCATCTATGAGTCGCGCCCCAACGTCACCATCGAAGCGGCCAGCC
>CAZVDA010000205.1:0-4158 GCA_964625365.1 uncultured Thiopseudomonas sp.
TACACCAGCGACGACCCGATCATTGCCCGAGAGCTGGAAGCCATCGGCTGTATCGCGGTGATGCCGCTGGCCGGTCTGATCGGCAGCGGTTTGGGTATCTGTAACCCTTACAACCTTAAAATCATTCTGGAAGAAGCCCGCGTGCCGGTGCTGGTCGATGCCGGTGTGGGTACCGCCTCGGATGCCACCATCGCCATGGAAATGGGCTGCGCGGCAGTGCTGATGAACAGTGCCATCGCCCATGCGCAGCAGCCGGTGCTGATGGCGCAGGCCATGCGCCATGCGGTGATGGCCGGTCGCCAGGCCTATCTGGCCGGCCGCATGCCCAAGCGCCTGTACGCCACGGCGTCTTCCCCACTACAGGGCCTGATCTGACGTGAACGATAGCCAGACACCAGAGGCGCAGCAGCGCCGCGAAATTAAAAGTTTTGTCATGCGTGCCGGACGCATGACCCAGGGTCAGCAGCGCGGTCTGGACGAGGGCTGGCCAAAGTTTGGTCTGACCCTTGAGCAGGGCCCGCTGGATGCACAGGCTCTGTTTGGCCGCAGTGCACCGCTGACGCTGGAAATTGGCTTCGGCATGGGCCAGTCGCTGCTGGAAATGGCCATGGCTGCACCCGAACAGGACTTTGTCGGTGTTGAAGTCCACCGTCCCGGTGTAGGCGCGCTGCTCAACGGCATGCTGCGCGAGGATGTCGGCAACGTGCGGGTGTATAGCTGTGATGCCATGGACGTGCTGCGCCAGTGTGTGGCCGACAACAGTCTGGACCGCGTGCTGCTGTTTTTTCCCGACCCCTGGCACAAGAGCAAGCACCACAAACGGCGTATCGTTAATCCGGTGTTTGCCGAGCTGGTGCGCCAGAAACTCAAGCCGGGCGGTATCCTGCACATGGCTACCGACTGGGAACCCTATGCCGAGCACATGCTGGAAGTCATGCAGGTTGCGCCGGGCTATGCCAACCTGTCGGCAACCGGCAACTGGGTCGAGCGTCCTGCCGAGAGGCCGGTGACCAAATTCGAGCGACGCGGCGAACGCCTGGGTCACGGCGTCTGGGATCTGAAGTTCAGCAAACAGCCATAACAGCCTGCCGGTTACCGGCAGGCTTGAAAAACCATGCTTCAAGGAGAGGATGATGTTGTCACGAGTAGGCTTGAGACAACTGGTGGTGTTGCTGGTGTTAACCAGCCTGCTGGTTGCTGCCGGCAATATGTTCTGGGCCAGCAGCTCGTTGCACCAGCAGGCGCTGCGCGAGCATGACCTGCAAAGGCAGCTTGGTTTTGCACAACAGCTTGCCAGCCGTTTGCAGCTAAGGGCCGGCAAGGAACCGCTGGCCGGTATTCTGGACTCGCTGGTGATGGATGACCAGTTACAGGTCTGGGTGACTGGCGCGGATGGCAAGCTTCTGTATCCTGCTGGCGCTGAGCTGTCCGCTTCGCAACGCCAGACGCTGGCCACTGCCGGACAGTCCTATTCGGCCATGGTGCGTGACGAGCAAGGGCATGAGCAGATGACCAGCGTCATCAGCCTGCCCGATAGCAGCCTGCGCCTGCTGGTGCAGACGCCAGCCTCGGGGCAGATGCCGCTCAATCCCGATTTTGGCGACATGCTGGTGTATAGCCTGCCGGCTGCCCTGTTGCTGATGGTACTGGCCTGGCTGGCCGGTGGCCGCATGGCGCGCCCCTTCCGTGCCCTGGCCAGCTATACGCGGGCACTGGGCAAGGACGACAGCCTGTCCAGTATCCAGGCTCTGGAGCCTAGCTCGCGTGAGGCGGCCGAGCTGAAAAGCGGCCTGCTGCAGGGCGTCAAGCAGATCAAGGGCGCCGAGCTGCATAAACCGCCTGCCTGCGGAACGGACCCGCTGACCGGCTTGTGCACCCCCGACATTCTCCCCGAGCTGGTTACCAACATCAGCCTGGGCGGTACCAGCTTTTCGGTGGTGGTGCTGGCCGTGGACGACTATGACCAGATCCAGGAGCACTTCACGCCGCAGCTGCGCAACCCGGCGCTGAAACAACTGGCCGGATTGCTGCTGCACCACTCACGCGAACTGGACATCAGCGTGCGCATGGGCGAGGAAGTATTTTTGCTGCTGCTGCCGCAATGTCCGGTGGTGATTGCCCAGCGCATTGCCGAGCGTTTGCGCAGCAAAGTGCAGGATCATCCGTTTGACGGTGTTGGCCACCTGACCATCTCTGCGGGCGTGGCCATGTTCGAGCCGGGCAGGAATGATCCGCTTGGCAGCCTGAAAGAAGCCCAGAAGCTGCTGATCAGCGCCCGTCGCCAGGGTCAGAACCGCGTGCATGTCATGCCCTGACCCGGGCGTTGTCCTAGTTGCGGTCGGCAAAAATGCCGATCAGTACAAACATGACAATCAGCATGGGTGCCAGACTGTAGTTGTTGAGCTGGGCCAGCAGCTGTTTGAGCATGGGCGTCAGGTAGATCATCGCCAGGCCGTAGCCGACGGCACAGAGCAGTACAAAGATCAGCGTGCGCAGAATAAAGTGCATGGATGCCGTATGCCGGCGCACCCAGCCATTGAGGGCCGGGCCGGCCAGCACCAGGGTGGCGGCCATCAGCGCCAGGCTAATGTCGCCCAGATGTGCGCGTGACCATTGTGAAAGGCTGACAATCCAGCTGATAAACAGATCCATGGTGTGCTCCCGTTTAGTTGTCGTTATCCAGAAAAATCTGTAGCAAGTCGTTGAGAAACAGCTGGCCCTGTGCGCTGGCCAGCAGTTGGTGCGGATCGCTGGCTAGCAGGCCGCGCTGTTGTGCCAGCTGGCGGGCGGGTTCCAGTGCCGTCAGTGGCAGGCCGGTACGTTCGGTAAACAGCTGCGCAGGTACGCCCTCTACCAGCCGCAGCGCATTCATTAAAAATTCAAACGGCAGCTCGCTGCTGTCCAGTAGCTGGCGGCCGGCACAGGGCTGCCGGCTGCGCAGGTAATCATCCGGCTGGCGGGTTTTCCAGTAGCGCTCGATGCGCCCGTCCGCATGGCTGATCTTGCCGTGGGCACCGGCTCCGATACCGATAAAATCGCCAAATTGCCAGTAATTCAGGTTGTGCCGCGCCTGCTGGCCGGGCCGGGCATAGGCAGAGATTTCGTATTGCCGATAGCCCTGCTGCGCCAGCAGCGCCTGGCCCTGCTCCTGGATGTCCCACAGGCAGTCGTCTTCCGGCAGTTGCGGTGGCCGGCTCCAGTACTGGGTGTTGGGCTCGATGGTCAGCTGATACCAGGAAATGTGGCCGGGGTTAAGGGCAATGGCTTGCTGCAGGTCATCCAGTGCCTGTTCGGTGCTCTGCTCCGGCAGGCCGTGCATCAGGTCCAGGTTGATGCGTTCAAAGCCGGCCTGCCGGGCAATCTGCACCGCCCTGAGTGCCTCATCACCGTTATGCACCCGCCCCAGCTGTTGCAGGTGGCGGCTGTTGAAGCTCTGGATGCCAATCGACAGCCGGTTGATGCCCAGCTGGCGGTAGGCGGCAAACTTGTCCTGCTCGAAGGTGCCGGGGTTGGCTTCCAGGGTGATTTCCATATCGGGGATGCAGTCGATGCGGCTGCGGACGCCATCCAGCAGCCGTTTCAGGGCAGTCGCACCAAACAGGCTGGGCGTGCCACCGCCGATAAAGATCGAACCGAGTGGCCGGCCGGCAGCCAGCGGCAAGTCTTGCTCCAGATCCCTTAACAGCGCATCCACATAGTCTGCTTCCGGCAGTGCTGCCGGTGCCGCATGCGAGTTGAAGTCGCAGTAGGGGCATTTGCGGATGCACCAGGGGATATGCACATACAACGCCAGCGGCGGCAACTGGGGCAGGGGATGGCGGCTGTTGGATGCAATTAGCGGGTTCATTGTCTGTCGTTTGCGTTGTGTGTTTTTTTGGCTGCGGTGTGGCAGGCGGGGCGAGGCGCTTCGCAAAGCTACGCTGCCAGTCTCGAAGCAAGCTTCGAGACTGTTGCTGATGCTTTGCTACGGCCTCGCCCCGCCTGCGATACACCTTGCCGTTTGCGGGGTAGTGGCCCGGCTGTGCCGGGCTGCTGTCGCTGTGTGTGGTTTTTGCTGCGGTGTGGCAGGTGGGTTGAGGCGCTTCGCCAAGCTACGCTGCCAGTCCCGAAGCAAGCTTCGGGTCTGTTGCTGATGCTTGGCTACGGCCTCACCCCGCC
>CAZVDA010000206.1:0-4151 GCA_964625365.1 uncultured Thiopseudomonas sp.
CGTTTGAGGTCGTGCACGTTGGGGTAGGAGATGTGCATGGCCAGATTGTATTTCTTGCTGTGCTGGCGCCAGTTGATCCAGTAGGTTCCTTCCGGGGTGCGCTGGTCGCCTTCGTACTGTTTGGCACCCTGCTTCTTGCCCAGTGAAACCCGGTAGGAACGCACCACTTCGCCACGGCTGAGCAGGTGCAGTTTTTGTTCGGACTTGACCACCAGCAGTTTGTCGACAGGGGCGGGTTCGGCACGCAGGCTGGCGCTGACCGGGCTGGCCAGCAGGCAAAACAACAAACAGGACAGTACAGCTTTCATGGCAATGCCTTGGCTCCGTGGGCAGGTGGATTAAAAGCGGCGATTCTAGTGTTTTTTATGGCCGGGGATAAGGGGGCGGGCGCTATATTCCTTTGCAGTATTGGGAATGCCCGCCGGCCATGGCATCATTCCCCTGTTTGTATGGCTGGGGAAGTGCATGGTTAATGAAGTTGTCAGGCGGCTGGAAGGCTACCAGCCACGGTTGCCGGGTCATGGCGGACCTTTGCCGCAGGCTGCGGTTCTGGTGCCGGTGATACGCTCGGAGACTCCCGAGCTGTTGCTGACCCTGCGTGCCAGTGGGCTGTCTACCCATAGCGGCGAGGTGGCCTTTCCCGGTGGCCGGCGGGATCCTGAAGATGCCGACCTGATGCAGACTGCCCTGCGTGAAAGCCAGGAAGAGGTAGGGCTTGACCCCGGCTGTGTGCAGATTGCCGGCAGCCTGAGCCCGCTGGTGTCGCGCCACGGTATTGCAGTGACGCCCTATGTGGGCATTATTCCGTCCGGCCTGACCTACTGCGCCAACGCGGCCGAAATTGATTCGATTTTTTCTGCCCCGCTGGATTTTTTCGCCGAAGACTGCCGCGAAACCACCCACCGCATCGATTATCAGGGCAAGAGCTGGTACGTGCCTTGTTACCGCTTCGGTGAATACAAAATCTGGGGGCTGACTGCCGTGATGGTGGTCGAACTGGTCAACCTGCTGTATGACCGCAACCTGCGGCTTGATGTCCCGCCGCCGCTGTCCAGAAAAGAACTCTAAGAGGAATACACCATGAAATACCGCCTGGGAAATGTACGGGTCGAGGCCCATGAAACGAGCTGGATTGCGCCGGATGCCGCGGTGATCGGCAAGGTACGGCTGGACGAAGGGGCCACCGTCTGGTTTGGCGCGGTGCTGCGCGGCGACAACGAGCTGATTCATATCGGCGAGGGCAGCAACATCCAGGACGGCTGCGCCCTGCATACCGACATGGGCTGGCCGCTGACGCTGGGCAAGGGCGTAACCGTCGGCCACAATGCCATGCTGCACGGCTGCACCGTGGATGATTACAGCCTGATTGGCATTAATGCGGTGGTCATGAATGGCGCCAAAATCGGCAAGCACTGCCTGATTGCCGCCAACGCGCTGATCCCCGAAGGCAAGGAAATCCCCGACGGTAGCCTGGTGGTGGGTGCGCCCGGCAAGGTACTGCGCGAGCTGACCGACGCCGAAAAAGAAAAAATCCGTGCCAACGCCGCCCATTATGTAAAAAATGGCCAGCGCTATGCGCAGGAGCTGGCGGTTGATGAAGACTGACAAGCCAGCCATTGAGAAACCGGTAGCCTCGCCCTGTGTCAGCGTCTGCGTGCTGGACGACAACGATATCTGTGTCGGTTGTCAGCGCACCGGCAGGGAGATCAGCTACTGGGGCCGCATGAATAACGATGAACGCCGCGCCGTGTTGCAACAGGCTGCACAGCGCGCCCGCGAACAAGGATTAGGCAATTGAGCAACAGCAGTCAGGTGGTAATAGGTACCCCGGGGTCGTCGAGTGCAACCCGGGTTTTATTGTGCGGCTGTGGCGAGCTGGGCAAGGAAGTAGCGATCGAGCTGCAGCGCTTCGGCGTTGAGGTGATTGCCGTCGATCGTTATGCCAGTGCGCCGGCCATGCAGGTGGCGCACCGCAGCCATGTCATCAGCATGCTGGATGGCGAGGCGCTGCGCCGCGTGATCGAGCAGGAACAGCCGCATTACATAGTGCCCGAAATCGAAGCCATTGCCACTGACACACTGGTGGCGCTGGAGCAGGAAGGCTTCACCGTCATCCCTACCGCACGGGCTGCACAGCTGACCATGAACCGTGAAGGCATCCGCCGGCTGGCTGCCGAAGAACTGGGGCTGCCCACTTCGCCCTACCTGTTTGCCGACGATCTGGCTGCGTTCGAGCAGGCCGTGGCGCAGATCGGCTTTCCGTGCGTGGTCAAACCGATCATGAGTTCGTCCGGCAAGGGCCAGAGCCTGCTCAAGGGGCAGCAGGACGTGGCCGCTGCCTGGGATTACGCCCAGCAGGGTGGCCGTGCCGGAGCAGGGCGGGTCATTGTTGAAGGCTTTATTGATTTTGACTACGAGATTACCCAGCTCACCGTACGCCATGCCGGTGGCACCACCTTCTGTGAGCCGATAGGCCACCGTCAGGAACGTGGCGACTATGTGGAGTCCTGGCAGCCACAGCCAATGAGCCCGCTGGCGCAGCAGCGTGCGCAGGAGATTGCACTAAAAGTCACTGAAGCACTGGGCGGTCGCGGCATCTTCGGCGTGGAGCTGTTTGTTAAGGGCGATCAGGTCTGGTTTAGCGAGGTGTCACCGCGCCCGCACGATACCGGACTGGTGACGCTGATTTCGCAGGACCTGTCCGAATTTGCCCTGCATGCGCGGGCCATTCTGGGCCTGCCGGTACCGGTGATCCGCCAGCAGGGGCCATGTGCTTCCGCAGTGTTGCTGGTCAGCGGCGAGTCGACACAGCCGTCATTTGGCAACCTGCAGCAGGCGCTGGAGCAGCCGGATACCGCCCTGCGGCTGTTCGGCAAGCCGCAAGTATCCGGCGAGCGGCGCATGGGTGTGGCACTGGCCCGTGGTGATAACCTGCAGCAGGCGCGGGACAAGGCCAATGCGGTAATCGGAGCGATACGGGTTGAGCTGTAGATTGGCATCCCGTTTTGGTTATTCGCACATAAACTCCGTCACCCAGCGCGTAGTCGCAGGGTCCAGCTCCTGGCTGGCCGGCAGAGACACTCCGCACGCTAACGCACCCGCGCCGAAGCAAGCTTCGTCACAGGCGCTAATGCTTGCTACGGTCTCTGCCGGCCAGGCATGGGTTCTGTGACTTCGCTAGGTTATGCGAGAATGGCGGTGGGGCTGATTTAAGTCGCTGTCGCCATTGATACGGAAGTTACCTGGCTGTTATCGCCGAGCGGAGAGGACTGTCAAACAGGACGGGCGGCTCTGCAGGAAGCAGGGCCGCCAGCGTTATCAGTCCAGTAGTGTCAGGCGCGCCTTGACAATGCGGTTGTCGCGGGTTTCCAGGGTTTCCACCAGATAGCGGCCAATGCGCACGCACACCGAACCGTCGGGAATGCTTTCCAGGATCTCGGTGATCAGGCCGTTGAGGGTTTTCGGGCCGTCGCTGGGCAGTTCCCAGTTCAGTGCCTTGTTGATCTCGCGGATGTAGGCGCTGCCGTCAATTTCGTAGCTGTGCTCGTCCTGCTGCAGGATGTCCGGTTCTTCGGTGTGCTCGCGGTCGCTCAGTTCGCCGACAATTTCTTCCAGAATGTCTTCCAGCGTCACCAGCCCCTCGATATCGCCGTATTCGTCCACCACAATGCCCATGCGCTTCTTGTGTTTCTGGAAGTTGAGCAGTTGCACCGACAACGCGGTGTCTTCGGGGATGAAGTAGGGCTCGTTGCAGGCTGCTTCCAGTACCGCATGGGTCAGCTTGTTGAGGGTTAGCAGGCGGGCGATCTGGCGCATGTGCACCACGCCGATGATCTGGTTGACGTTGTCGCGGTACACCGGCAGGCGGGTGTGGGTGGTGGTGCGCAGCTGCCAGACGATATGATCCAGGTCGTCATTGAGGTCGATGCCGATGATCTCGTTGCGGGGGATCATCACGTCGTTGACGGTGACCCTTTCCAGGTCAAGGATGCCCAGCAGCATCTCCTGGCGTTCTTCCGGCAGGTCCTCGCCGGCCTCGCGTACCACCGAGCGCAGCTCTTCAGTGGATAGCGCGTCCGAAGCGCGCTCTTTGGGATTGATGCCCAGCATGCGGATCAGGATATTGCTGATTGCGCTGGTCAGCCAGACCA
>CAZVDA010000207.1:0-4141 GCA_964625365.1 uncultured Thiopseudomonas sp.
TCAGGTAACGGGCAAATACTACGCCGGAACCGGTCATCTGGCCGATCATGTAGGTAAGCGAGATACACAGCAGGCTGACCACCGCAATCATGCGGGCAGTACGGCTCTGGTAACGATCTTCAACGAAAGCGGGCACAGTAAACTTGCCAAACTTGCGCAGATACGGAGCCAGCAACATTGCCAGCAGGATGTAGCCACCGGTCCAGCCCATCAGGAACGCGGAACCAGAGTAACCCATAAAGGCCACCATACCGGCCATGGACAGGAATGAAGCCGCAGACATCCAGTCACCGGCAACGGCAACACCGTTGGTGACCGGGTGAATACCGCCACCAGCTACGTAAAATTCCTTGGTGGAACCAGCGCGGGTCCAGAGCGCAATGCCGATGTACAGGGCAAAGGACAGACCGATAAAAATCATGTTGACTGCAAACTGACTCATGATCTCACTCCTCCGCCATGCCAAAGTGTTTGTCGATCTGGTTCATTTTCCACGAGTAGAAAAAAACCAGTGCAATAAAGGTGATAATGGAACCCTGTTGCGAGAACCAGAATCCGATATCCACACCACCCAACGTTATGCCGACCAGGACCGGACGCAGGAACATGGAAAGTCCATACCCCACGAAGGCCCACACCACCATGCACCCGACGATCAGGCGAAGGTTCGCCTTCCAGTACGCCTGTGCTACTTCTTTATCAACCATAATGCGTTCTCCGCTGTTATTGTTTTCAACCTTTCAGGGACAACCACCATCCCCGATGGCTTCCGTGGCGGATATTGCAAAAAGTAGGCGTCTTTATAAAGCCCCGACAATAGTCTTATGAGCATGCTAGCAAGTAGCATGCATAGCTAAGTAGATGTTCTTCAGGCGGCATTCTCTGGCCATCTGCCGGCAAAAACGACAGCCGCAACAGCGTAGTTGTGCTTGCCAAAAAAAACATTAGCTTGGGCATGCAATCATTAAAAACAATAGCTTAGCCTGGCACTTATTAGCATGCGCCCGATAGCTTTACCTCTGGCCCGTCCCCGTAACGCCTTCACGGCTTCTCCCATAGCCCATACTTTTATGGGCGCTTGGCTGGCTATGGCTAGCTGTGGGTAAACACCTAATCACTGTCGATACCGACCAAAGGATGATCAACCAGCCGGACTTTAAAAAGCCACGCTGGCGGCTGCCAGGCATCTCCTCCTGCAGGTACACTGCACACCCTCTGCTACCTGTCACCGGACCTTTGGATGAACACCACCCTGCTTCTGACCGCCCTGCCCCTTGGTACTGCCTGCATCCTGCTGGCCCTTGGCTGGCTGTTATACCGCCGCCTGATACTGGTTCGCGCCCTGCTGGGCGCCTTGCTGGTGCTGGCCGGCTACGGCGGATATCTGGCGCAGGCCGACTACGGCTGGCATGAGCGCGTGCTGCGGCAGCTGCCGGCAGACGCCATCATCGTGCAACAGGAACAGCAGCCGCTGGCTGGCCGTCCCTGGTCAGAATGGAAGCCGGTCGTGAGCGGGCTACAGGTGATCAGCGGCATGCAGGAAGTGCTGGAATACGGGGACGGAGCCATGCTGGAGTTCAACTACCTGTATTTTTCCATGGCCAATGGCGAACGTCCTGTCAGCAGCCGCGCCATGCTCAACTGCGCCACCGGCGATCTGGTATCGGGGGCCGGCGACTATCTGCATATCGAGTCACTTCCGCCTGGCGACGCCTTTCTACTGATGCTTTGCCCGCCAGACTGAGTGCATAAAAAAGCCCCGGCACAGAGCCGGGGCAAAGCAAGGGCTCGATCAGCCTTTAGATAACTATCAAATCCGCCTGCAGGGCACCGGCCTGCTTGAGCGCTTCCAGGATGGCCATCAGGTCGGACGGTGACGCCCCTACCTGATTGACCGCCCGGACAATTTCTTCCAGCGTGGTGCCCGGTGCGAACTTGAACATGGGTCGTTTTTCCTGCTCGGCATTCACTTTAGAGCGTGGCGTCACCACGGTTTCACCCTGCGAGAAGGGTTCGGGCTGACTGACCGAATAGTCCTCGCTGATGGCCACAGTCAGGCTGCCATGGGTCACCGCCGCCGGCTGTACACGCACATCCTGGCCAATCACGATAGTGCCGGTACGCGAGTTGATGATCACTTTGGCCACTGCCTTGCCGGCTTCCACTTCAAGATTCTCGATAATGGAGAAGTAATCCACCCGCTGGCCGGGGTCGAGCGGTGCGGCCACGCGGATTGAACCGGCATCCAGCGCCTGCGCTACGCCGGGGCCAAGCATGTCGTTGAGCCGGTCTACAATATTTTTGGCGGTGGTAAAGTCGGGCCGGTTCAGGTTCAGGGTCAGATAGTCACCCTGGTTAAAGGCAGTCGGCACGGAACGCTCAACTGTCGCGCCGCCCGGAATGCGTCCGGTTGACGGAACGTTGACGGTAATCCGCGAACCGTCGGCACCACCGGCGTCAAAACCGCCCACCACCAGGTTGCCCTGGGCAATGGCATAGACGTTGCCGTCGATACCTTTGAGCGGTGTCATCAGCAGGCTGCCGCCACGCAGACTTTTGGCGTTACCAATCGAGGATACGGTAATGTCGATGGTCTGGCCGGGGCGGGCAAAGGGTGGCAGGTCGGCATGAATGGATACCGCCGCTACGTTTTTCAGCTGGATATTGCCCATGCCTGGCGGCACACGGATACCGAATTCGGCCAGCATGTTGTTGAAGGTCTGCACGGTAAAGGGCGTCTGCGTGGTCTGGTCACCGCTGCCATTGAGGCCGACCACCAGACCGTAGCCGATAAGCTGGTTGTTACGCACGCCCTGAATGGTTGCCAGGTCCTTGAGGCGCTCGGCATGGGCCGGAGCCAGCATGCCAAGGGTACACAGCAGGGCCAGAATATACTTGTACATGGAATGTTCCTCGTTACAGCGGCCAGGCCGGGCTCATGAAAAACCGGCTCAGCCAGCCCGGCTTGCTGGCATTGGCAAAGGCGCCCGTGCCCGAATAGGTAATGCGTGCATCGGCAATGCGTGTGGACGATACGCGGTTATCGGTGCTGATGTCATCCGCACGCACCAGACCGGAGATGCGGATCAGCTCGTCACCGGTATTCAGCGTCAGCCATTTTTCACCGCGCACCACCAGCACACCATTGGGCAACACATCGGCCACAGTGACGGTAATCGAGCCGTTCAGACTGTTGCTCTGTCCCGCCTGGCCGGAACCACTGTTGCTGCGGCTACCGCCGGCATTCACTTCCAGACTCAGGTTGGGATTGGTCATGCCCAGCGCCTTGACGCCGGCCAGAGGGTTTTTCGGTGCAACGGCCATACCCAGGATATTGGGTGCTGCCATATTGATTTCACTGTCTTTCTGCATGCTGGAGTTGGCCTGTTTGCTGGCCTGGGTCCGCTCGTTGAGATCAATGGTAATAATGTCGCCGACTCGGAAAGCCTTGCGGTCAGTGAAATAATTGCTCTCGAAACTGGGCTGGTAAATGGCCCCCATATTTTGCTCGGCAGGTACCGGAATCCGTGGCACCACAGGCGCGTAATAAGGATCATTGGGCTTGGGCGGTACCTGAATGCATCCGCTCAACACCGCTGCTGCTGCCAGTTGCGCAAGTATCAGTCGGATTTTCATGACATCACCTCGGCGTCAATTAAAGTTTTTGCGTAATGAAGGACAACATCTGGTCAGCGGTGGAGATGACCTTGGAGTTCATCTCGTAAGCACGCTGGGTGGTAATCATGTTGACCAGCTCTTCCACCACGCTGACGTTGGAGTTTTCCAGCGTGCTCTGCATGATGATGCCCAGCCCGTTGGTGCCCGGCATACCTGCCTGCGGCGCACCGCTGGCACCGGTTTCCAGGAACAGGTTGTTGCCAATCGCTTCAAGGCCGGCATAGTTGATGAAATCTACCGTCTGGATATTGCCCAGAATCTGCGGCTGCGGATCGTTGGCAATGGTGACCGACACCGTACCGTCTTCGCCCACGGTAAAGTTGCGCACCTGCTCGGGCAATACAATGGCCGGCTCCAGCGGATAGCCACTGGAAGTAACCACCTGACCGTCGGAGTTGAGCTGGAAGCTACCGTCACGGGTATAGCTGATGGTGCCGTCGGGCATCATGATCTGGAAAAAACC
>CAZVDA010000208.1:0-4140 GCA_964625365.1 uncultured Thiopseudomonas sp.
GGCGGACTTTTTTGCCACCGTTGTTACGGATGCTGCAGCACTGGATGCCTGAGGGTACGGAAAGGTCGCCGGGCAAGCCGGCGGCCGTGATTTGTAAGCGGCTTCACTGATCTTTGAATTGAGTCAACCACACCTTTAGCGTAAACTAGTCACCCGTCTTGAGTGGCTGGCCCTGGATGCTTGTTTGGGGTGACTGCGACCGCAGGTTGCAGTACAGGCACGTAAATTTTCCGGGCGGGCTGCCGCCTGCATTGCATATCCAGGGTTTTCTATGACGCGCTATCTCTTCGTCACCGGCGGTGTGGTTTCTTCATTGGGCAAAGGCATAGCCGCCGCCTCCCTGGCCGCCATTCTTGAAGCGCGCGGCCTCAAAATCACCATGATGAAACTGGATCCTTACATCAACGTGGATCCGGGCAACATGAGTCCCTTCCAGCATGGTGAAGTCTTTGTTACCCATGACGGCGCCGAAACCGACCTTGATCTGGGCCACTATGAGCGTTTCGTGCGCACCCGCATGACCCGCAACAACAGCTTTACCACCGGACGTGTTTACGAAGAAGTCCTGCGCCGCGAGCGCCGTGGCGACTACCTGGGGGCCACCATCCAGGTCATCCCGCACATTACCGACGAAATCAAGCGCCGTATCATCAAGGGTGCCGGCGATGCCGACATCGCCATTATTGAAATCGGCGGCACCGTGGGCGATATCGAATCCCAGCCCTTCCTTGAGGCCATCCGCCAGTTGCGGGTGGAGGTGGGCATCAAGCGTGCCATGCTGATGCACCTGACGCTGGTGCCCTACATTGCCACTGCCGGCGAAACCAAAACCAAGCCTACCCAGCACTCGGTCAAGGAGCTGCGCTCCATTGGCCTGCAACCGGACATTCTGGTCTGTCGTTCCGAGGTGGCCATTGATCTGGGCTCGCGCCGCAAGATTGCCCTGTTCACCAACGTGGAAGAGCGTGCGGTGGTCAGCCTGCAGGACGTTGATACCATCTACAAGATCCCCGGCATTCTGCATGCGCAAGGCGTGGACGACTATGTGCTGGAACGTTTTGGCATGGAAGCGGACACCGCCGATCTGAGCGAGTGGGACCGCGTGATCGAAGCCAAACTCAATCCGAAAAAAGAAGTCACCATTGCCATGGTTGGCAAGTATATGGAGCTGCTGGATGCCTACAAGTCGCTGATCGAGGCGATGAGCCATGCCGGCATCCATAACGACACCCGCGTCAACCTGCGTTATATCGACTCCGAAGACATCGAGAGCCAGGGCACCGGCATTCTCGAAGACGTGGACGCCATTCTGGTACCGGGCGGCTTTGGCCTGCGCGGCGTGGAAGGCAAAATCAAGACTGTGCAGTTTGCCCGTGAACGCAAGATTCCATACTTGGGCATCTGCCTGGGCATGCAGGTGGTGGTGATCGAGTTTGCCCGCAATGTGCTGGGCTGGACCGGTGCCAACTCCACCGAATTCGACAAGGATACCGCCTATCCAGTGGTGGGCCTGATCAACGAATGGCAAAGCCAGCCGGCACGCCTGCCCAATGCCGAGGATGAGGGCCGTCCGGCCAGCATGCGCCTCGGTGCCCAGCTGTGCCGCCTGGAAGAAGGTAGCAAGTTGGCACAAAGCTATGGCACAACCGAAATCGAAGAGCGCCACCGCCACCGCTATGAAGTCAACGGCACCCTGCTGGAGCCGATGCAGCAGGCTGGTTTGCAGGTAACCTCCTGGTCGGAAGACGGCCATCTGGTGGAGGCGGTGGAAATTGCCGACCATCCCTGGTTTGTGGCCTGCCAGTTCCATCCCGAATTTACCTCGACTCCCCGTGACGGCCATCCGCTGTTCAGCAGCTTTGTGCAGGCAGCGCTCAAGTTTCAGGAAGACAAGCAGTGACCCAGAAAATCATTCGTGTTGGCAACATTGATATTGCCAACGACAAGCCTTTTGTACTGTTTGGCGGCATCAACGTACTGGAATCCCGTGATCTGGCCATGCAGGCCTGTGAAGAGTATGTGCGGGTGACCGAAAAGCTCGGTATTCCCTATGTGTTCAAGGCCAGCTTCGACAAGGCCAACCGCTCCTCGATCAACTCGTTTCGCGGCCCGGGGCTGGACGAAGGCCTGAAAGTTTTTCAGGAAATCAAAAGCACCTTTAACGTGCCGGTGATTACCGATGTACACGAGCCTTATCAGGCGGCTCCCGTGGCCGAAGTGTGTGACATCATCCAGTTGCCGGCCTTCCTGTCGCGCCAGACCGATCTGGTAGTGGCCATGGCCAAAACCAATGCCGTGATCAACATCAAAAAGGCCCAGTTTCTGGCCCCGCAGGAAATGCGCCACATCCTCACCAAGTGCGAAGAAGCCGGTAATGACCAGCTGATCCTGTGCGAGCGCGGCAGCTCTTTTGGCTACAACAACCTGGTGGTGGACATGCTCGGCTTCGGCATCATGAAGCAGTTCAACTATCCGGTGTTTTTTGACGTAACCCATTCGCTGCAAATGCCGGGTGGTCGTGCCGACTCGGCCGGTGGCCGCCGTGCCCAGGTGACCGAGCTGGCCAGAGCCGGCATGAGCCAGGGGCTGGCCGGCCTGTTCCTTGAGGCCCACCCCGATCCGGACAACGCCCGTTGCGACGGTCCCTGCGCACTGCGCCTGGACAAGCTGGAACCCTTCCTCAGCCAGCTTAAACAGCTGGATGACCTGGTAAAAAGTTTTCCCGTTATCGAAACCGCTTAATCAACCGAAATGGAGTAACAGTGCCCATGGCCAAGATTATTGACATCAAGGGACGTGAAGTCCTGGATTCCCGTGGTAACCCTACTGTAGAAGCTGATGTAATCCTCGAAGGCGGCATTGTCGGCAGCGCCTGCGCTCCGTCCGGCGCTTCCACTGGCTCCCGCGAAGCGCTGGAACTGCGTGATGGCGACAAGTCCCGCTACCTCGGCAAGGGCGTGCTGAAAGCCGTTGCCAACGTCAATGGCCCGATCCGTGACGCCCTGCTGGGCAAAGATGCCATTGACCAGAAAACCCTAGACCGCATCATGATTGACCTGGACGGCACCGAGAACAAGGAAAAATTGGGCGCCAACGCCATTCTGGCGGTATCGCTGGCAGCGGCCAAAGCGGCTGCACAGGCCAAGGGCATGCCGCTGTATGCGCACATTGCCGAGCTGAATGGTACTCCAGGCGTGTATTCCATGCCGGTGCCGATGATGAACATCATCAACGGTGGCGAGCACGCCGACAACAACGTCGATATTCAGGAGTTCATGGTACAGCCGGTCGGTGCGAAAACCTTTGCCGACGCCCTGCGCATGGGTGCCGAAATCTTCCATCACCTGAAAGCTGTTTTGCAAAAGCGTGGCCTGAACACTGCCGTGGGCGACGAGGGCGGCTTTGCACCAAACCTTGAGTCCAACGAAGCTGCGCTGGCGGCCATTGCCGAAGCAGTAGCCAATGCCGGTTACAAGCTGGGTGATGACGTGACCCTGGCACTGGACTGCGCGTCCACCGAGTTCCACAAGGATGGCAAGTACGATCTGGCTGGTGAAGGCAAGCAGTTCGACGCCGCCGGTTTTGCCGACTATCTGGCCGGCCTGACCCAGCGTTACCCGATTATTTCCATTGAAGACGGCATGGACGAGTCCGACTGGGCCGGCTGGAAAGTGCTGACCGACAAGATTGGTGAAAAAGTTCAACTGGTTGGCGACGACCTGTTTGTCACCAACACCAAAATCCTCAAGCGTGGCATTGACGAAAAAATTGGCAACTCCATCCTGATCAAGTTCAACCAGATCGGTTCGCTGACCGAAACCCTGGAAGCCATCCAGATGGCCAAGGCGGCCGGCTTTACTGCCGTCATCTCTCACCGCTCCGGCGAAACCGAAGACGCCACCATTGCCGACCTGGCAGTGGGTACTGCGGCGGGCCAGATCAAGACTGGTTCGCTGTGCCGTTCCGACCGCGTGGCCAAGTATAACCAGCTGTTGCGCATCGAAGAGCAACTGGGCAGCAAGGCACCCTACAAGGGCCGTGCTGAGTTCCGTGGCTGATCATCGGCAATAACGCTTAACCGCTATAAGGGCAGCCGCTGTGCTGCCCTTTTTGTCATTGGCTGGATCATCATGCACAAGC
>CAZVDA010000209.1:0-2425 GCA_964625365.1 uncultured Thiopseudomonas sp.
TCTCTTCGTTCTTAAAAATAATTGAAAACAAAGAAAAAATAGAAAATCAATCTTTAAAACGTACTGCAAGAGAATTTAGTAGAGCTGTTTTAGAGCTATTAATAGGCGCATGCGGAGAAGAGCTTGTACATAATCTTAATGATGGGATATTCGAAAAAAAGCCTGATGAAATCGATATATTTGATGACTTAGGAAGCATTTTCTCACTTGATTATAGAGGCGCTGGTCTGACTGCATTAGAGTTACTCCTTAACGCCGATAGCACTTATAATTCAGCTCCAGAAACCAACGAAGAGACCATAATATTTTTTGCATACGAAATGCTTGAGGATATATTTTCTTCAGCACTAGACTATCAATCTCTTATAGACTCAAACTGGAGATATCTTTACAGTCCAAAAACCGATTGGGCTAAGTTTTGCCGCATTAGTATTTTTCTGAAAACCACTAAAAGATACATCCAAGAGATAGCCGAGAACTTCGAGTCAAAAATAACAAACTCGACCGGCTTCTATCACGACATTAAAGAAATCTCAAAGCAAAGCGAGCTACTTTCTATTGGCACAACAAACTACAATAAATTTATAGAAGACATTTCAGGGAATTTTGTATATTTTTTAAATGGCTCCGTGAATGACTTATATGACCCTTACTTAAACACCATTCTTAGTGAAGAAAAAAGCCAAGAAACAACCCATTTCAAACTACCTTTTTTATTTACTCAAAGCGGTGTAAAACCGCTCACCTCTATAAAAATGTCTGAACGCTACGTAGATTTTTACAACAAACTAAAACAATCTGATACAGTGGCTATTATTGGATATGGGTTCAATGCCGATGACGGCCATATAAATGGTATGTTTAGATCCTTGATAGAAGATGAAAACAAAACAATAACAATTTTCCATTACTCTGAAAGCTTTTCTTCCGATTCAGATATAAAATTACAATCTCACTATCAAGAACGCTTACGTCTTAACGATGCAACTCGGCTAAAAATCATCAAAATAAATGATGATCGAAAACTAGAAAGTGGAGAAATTTGGTATAGCTCTTTTCTTGCTACAACCGACCATCCTGAAAACATATAAATCAGTTGCGATTTCATATGAAATACGCAATTAAGTTGTTTTATTAAACTCGCTTATCCAACGAATTTTCTTTTTGGATCAAAAATGGACAGCAAGCAACTCCTCGACGGCCTGAAACAAGCTTTTTTCACCGAAGGCCACCGACTCGTGTTCTGGCACGACCCGGATCAGGCCTTTGCCGACAGCCTGGCCGAGCTGGATCTTCCTGGTGTGCAGATCCTGAATATGCAGGCCGCTTCCACGCTTGAAGTCAAACTCAAGCTGGAACTGGAGGATACCCAGGGCAAATACCTGCTGTATTTCCCCAGTGCCGAGCCGGAGCTCGATGATGACTGGCTGCTCGACATGCGCCTGTATTCGCGGAGTTTCCATGCCGACCGTATTTCCATGATTTTCAATGAGCTGGGATTGCAACGGCAAAGCCTGCGCGACCATCTGCGCTTGCGTGAAGCGTTTCTGGGCAACAAAGCCCGTATCCGGGCGTTGGCCAAATTTTTGCCGGCTGACGCCGATGAAACCGACATCGACATGGCCATGCTGGCCGTGGTGCTGGGTGCTGACGCCTGTGATGTGGCGACCCTGCTGTTTACCCTGGGCGAACAGGCTGTTGAGCAAAAGTGCGGCCTGAGCCAGAACCCGGCCGCCATTGAGCAGATATGTCGCTATGGCCTGCAAGGCAGCTTTTTGCTGGCCCTGCGTAACGAGGTGGGCTACCCCGCAACAGACGAAGAACTGGCCGGCACTGCTCCTATCTCGTTTGGCAACCTGCTGATTCGCCTGCTGGCAACCGGCTTTTGCGAGAGTATTGGCGAGATTCCTCAATGGGCTACCAGCATTGCGATTCCCAGTGCCAGCGCCCGGGCAACCTCGCGGGCTTTTCTATCCCGCTGGCGGGATAGCTCCCGTTTTTACCCTGCCTATGACGAGGTATCCAGCTGGGTTGCCAAACATCTGCGTATCGAAGAGCGCTTGCAGGGCTTGAGTGTTGAAACGCTCGCGCCCGTGGCTACCTTTGAAGCGGTCGAGCGCCGCATCCTCACAGATCTGGCACAGGCCGTTCCACATGCCGAACGCCGTGATCTGGACGTGTTTTCCGAAGTGATTGCCCAACGGCTGGATGGTTTTTGGGCATCCCGGCACAAGGATGATGCAGTCCGCCGCCTCTACCGCTCGCTCTATCAGGCGTTGCTGGCTGCCATCGACCTATTCGGCCTGCGCCGTCAATACGCGGACGGCCTGCATTTTGCCAGCTGTGCCGAGCTGTATCAGGCGTATACCAGCAGGCTATACCGTTTCGACCAGGCGTATCGTCACTATTGCGCCGCTTCGCAAAA
>CAZVDA010000209.1:2525-4076 GCA_964625365.1 uncultured Thiopseudomonas sp.
CAGGGCCGGGAAGCGCTGCGCAACCAGCAGTTGCTGTATGTCTATCACAACGTGGTGGATGCCCGTGGCGACAGCGCATCCACTGAGACCGAGACGTTCAAGGCGGTTGAGCTGGCCATTGAGGAGCTGACGGAACTGACCCGCAAGATCCTGATGCACTTCAACACCAGCACCGTGCTGATCACCGCTGACCACGGCTTCCTGTTCCAGATGAGCAAGCTGGAAGCGGCCGACCGCACAGCCCTGGTAGACAAACCGGCCAACACGCTCAAATACAAAAAGCGCTATGTGATCGGTACCGAGCTGCCGGAAGCCAGTGGCATCTGGCAGGGCTCAACACGGGATACTGCCAGCACAACTTCGGATACCCGGTTCTGGATTCCCAAGGGAGCCAACCGTTTTCACTTTGTCGGCGGTGCCCGCTTTGTACACGGCGGAGCCATGCCGCAAGAAATCGTGGTCCCCGTGATTACCGTGCAACAGCTGCGTGGCGAAAAAGCCGAACAACGCACCCGGCACAAGGTCAACGTCATCTCCACCCGCTCTACCCTGCGCATGACGGCCAACATCCAGTCGTTCGACCTGATGCAGACCGAAGCCGTCGGTGAACACAGCTTGCCCGTTACCGTGGCCGTGGCCATCTATGAGGGCGAGCAGAAGGTCTCCAGCGAAGAGGTGATAACCTTTGATTGTGAAACCGACTCCATGACGGATCGCACCAAACGTGCACGGCTGTCGCTGGCAGGAACCGATTTTGACCGCAAACGCGAGTATCATCTGGTCTTGCGTGACAAGGATCTGAACACCGAACTGGAACGCTACACGGTCATTATCGACCTGGCCTTTACCGATGACTTTGGCTTTTGATGGATTGCCCCATGACTGACTTGGATACCCCCGATCTGGACCAGCTGCTCAATACCCACTTTGCCGGCCGTGTGGTGCGTAAAGATCTGACCAAGCTGATCAAGGAAGGGGCCAACGTACCTGTGTATGTGCTGGAGTATCTGCTGGGCATGTACTGCGCCAGTGATGATCCCGAGGTGATCGAACAGGGGCTGCACAACGTCAAAACCGTACTGGCCGAAAACTATGTACGCCCCGACGAAGCCGAGCGTGTCAAATCGCTGGTTCGTGAACGTGGCAGCATGAAGGTCATCGACCGCCTGACGGTACGCCTGGACATCAACCAGGACCGCTATGTGGCGACTTTCAGCAACCTGGGCATCAGTGCCGAGATTCCTGACGGGATGGTCAAGGAAAACGAGAAACTGCTGGTAGGCGGCATCTGGGTGATTGCGACCCTCACTTACTACCACGAGGAGGGTCAGAAAGGCTCGCCATTCTCGGTGGCACAGCTCAAACCCATCCAGATGCCCAACATGAACATGCAGGAGCTGTTTGAGGGCCGGGCATCTTGTACTGTCGAGCAATGGCGCGAGGTGCTGATCCGCTCAACCGGCATGGAGCCCGCCACGCTGGATGAAGAAGCCCAATGGCACCTGCTGGCCCGCATGATTCCCTTTGTGGAAAACAACTACAACGTCTGCG
>CAZVDA010000210.1:0-4029 GCA_964625365.1 uncultured Thiopseudomonas sp.
CAGTGACAATGCCGACCGAGTTGACCGGCATGAACTCATGCACGGCAAAGCCCTGCTGGTACTGCTCTTCCAGCCCAGCATTGCGGCGGATAAAAGCAAACTGCGGCTCTTGTGGTTCCAGTTGCTGCCAGTCAAAACCGGCCAGCGTGCTGTCAAACAGCGCCTGATATTTGCTGTCACGCCTGCCCCACAAATCGCCATGCAGCACTTTGGCCAAGGGTTTGGCGGGCGCCCCCTTGCCGCTGGGGCGTTTGTGTTTAACGGCAATCAGGATGCTCACACCCTGCTGAATATCAAATACGTTGATATCCGGCGAGCCATCGGGGCTGACTTCTTTCTTTTTGCTGTTGCCGTGCAGGTCGAGCACATAAATTTTGTCGAAGCTGTGCATCAGGTGCCAGCGCATGCCGCGAAAGGTGGGGTTGTCCAGATAGCTGTGGTTGGTGATAAAGCCCAGCACGCCCTCGCCGTTCTGGCAGATCAGGTGTTCGGACATGCGGATGAATTTCACATAGTCGTCGTTGATCCATTTGGGGTTGCGCTCGTTGAGTTTCTGCTTGCCACCCGGCTCTTTTTTGTAGGCTTCCATCAGCTCCATGATCCAGTCGCCCTTGTTGCTGCTTTCGCCAGCATAAGGCGGGTTGCCCAGAATGCACATGATGGGGTTTTTACGCTTAATATCGCTGGCTTCGCGGGCTTCCCGCGTTAGCCATTGCGCCATAAACAGGTCCTGAACTTCGCGCTCGCCTTCTTCCAGACTGTTGGTCAGGTACACACCCAGACGCGGCGGGTTACTGCCTGGTTTGTAGCCCAGCTCAGTGAGAATCATGTCCAGCTTCATGTGGCACATGGAGTAGGAGGCCATCAGCAGCTCAAAGCCGTGCAGGCGCGGGATCAGGTCGCTTTCGATGTACGAAGTCCACAGGCTGGGCGCGACGCTTTTGATCTTGGGTGCAATGTGCTTGACCACCTCGGCCAAAAACGTACCTGTGCCGGTGGCGGGATCAAGAATCTGTACGCGGTGGACTTCTTTCTTTTGCAGGATGGGCTTGCCCTTTTTGTCGTTCAGGTCGGTGTCCCAGTCGATGCTGATTTTGCTGGTATCCGCCAGCCCGTCCGGCAGGCCGAACTCGGTTTGCAGCACTTCATCCACGGCACGCACAATAAAATTCACCACAGCCTCGGGCGTGTACCAGACACCGCGTGACTTGCGCTTGGCGGGGTTGTAGGCCGACAGAAAGGTTTCGTAGAAGTGCAAAAACGGGTCTTGCCGTCCGGTCAGTTCGCCAAAGCCCTGCATGATTTGTTTAACGTTGGCGGCCTGAAACACGGCGGCCAGATCATCAATTACCCAGGCAATGCGCTCGTCCAAATCGACACCAGCGATAAAGCCAAACAGGCTGCGCAAAAACGGGTTGGATTTGGGCAGCAGGTGCAGGGCTTCCTGACGGCTAAAGTCTTCCGGCGTATCGTCATGCAGGCGTGCGGCAAACATGCCGTAGGCAATGGTTTCGGCGTACAGATCGGCAAAATCGGGGATGCTAATATCGTGAATGAGCTGCTGCTTGAACGCCTGATAATGCCCGTACAGCTCGCTTTGGCTGCCGTCTTCGGCGCTAAGGGTGTTGGTGAAGATGTCCTTTATCAGTTGCGCCTTGCCCGCCATCATGTTGGCCAGCACTTCCGGGCTGCTGATGCTTTGCGGGCGCTGGCTGATGAAGTCTTTGAGCAGGTTTTCCAGCGTTTTAAACTGATCCTGACTGGGCTTGATGCTGGCCAGGTTTTCACCAATGCTGACCGAGGCGTACAACTCGCCGTTGCGGTAAAAATCCCAGTCCAGACAGTTGGTGTAAATCAGGTTGGGCAAGGCATTGCGGTAGCGTTCCTGCTGTGCCTTGTTGGCATCCTTCATGCCGCGCAGGCCAACGTGCAAATCCTTGGCTTCCACATGGCCGACCGCCAGCTCGCCACGCTGAATAATAAAGTCCGGCGCACCGCAGGCCACCCGCTTGGGTTCATTGATGGCGGTAATCTCGTTGCTCAGGCTTTCAAACAGCTCCTGCAAGGCAGGACGGTAGGAATGTTCGGTGGCAGCACCGGTTTTGTGGGTGCTGGTTACTTTCTGGAGGAAGGTCTGGATCATTGGCGGTTCGGTCCCTGTTTTGGTCGGCACGCATAGCTGCATGACATAAGCACAGGATGGTAACCATTCAACAGGTTGTTTGCCATGATGATGGCGATTTTATGTGGTGACCTGCTGGCAGCTACGCAGCAAGAAAGCTCCCTAAAACCAGCACCCTACCACCGCAACCGCAAGTTGCCTTCCACCTCATTTAAAGCGCCTGCTTGATCTCCTCCACCATGTGCCCGGCCGAGTTATAGTCCAGCGCCACTGGCCGGTATCCGCCTGCCGTATGCACCACCAGACTAGGGAAACCGTTGATGGGCAGGCTATGGGCCCGCTGCAGGTGCTGCTGCAAGTGCTGGCGGGTTTCCTCGCTGTTAAGGTCGCTGGCAAAGCGGTCTGTATCCAGGCCCAGTTCCTGCGCCAGCTGGATCAGTGTTGCATCATCCGACGGATTCATCGCCCGCAGATAATAGGCACGCTGGATGGCCAGAATCATGGCTTTTTCTGCCTGCTGGGCGGCAGCGGCCAAAACTGCACGACAGGCTGGCCAGGTTGAACGCCTTGGCTGGCAGTCGGTCCAGAATGCAAAGTTGAATTCAGTACCCGGCACATGCTGCTGGATACGCCGCCAGGTGGCCTGCAGCATGTGCTGCATGTCCTCGGGCATAGGCACATCACTGTCCGCTGCCAGACCACCTAGCAGATACTCGATCCTCACCGGCCACTCCGCCAGCTGCTCCTGCACCTGCTGCCAGACCGGCACAAAGGCCCAGCACCAGCTGCACATGGGGTCGTGCACGTAATACAGCACAGGAAGCCGGTCAGCCATTGACTTCATCCACAAAAGTTTCATTTTCGTAAGCGTCCTCAATCGCCGCATCCAGCCGCTGCAACAGCTCCAGCAGCGTTTCGCCCGGTCGGCGTACCAGTATTGCCAGGCATTGATCCAGGTCGCTGGCCGTAGCCGTGCAGTCGCGGCTCATACTGCTGCCAATGCTTATTTCGCCCCGACTCTTGAATAGAAACTCAATATTTTCCAGCATGATATTCCTCTTGTTTTAAGGCCGCGCCAGTGCAGGCAGTGGCCATAAAAAACCCCGCTGTCAGAATAACAGCGGGGTTTTGTTTACAACAGTTGCGCCTTACTTGCTGCGGTCAGCGCGCTTGCGGTCGCTTTCGGTCAGCAGTTTTTTACGCAGACGGATGGACAGCGGGGTCACTTCAACCAGTTCGTCATCCTCGATGAACTCCAGCGCCTGTTCCAGCGAGAAGCGGATGGGAGGCACCAGCGCAATGGTCTCGTCCTTGCCGGAGGCACGCATGTTGTCCAGCTTCTTGGCCTTGGTGGGGTTGACCACCATGTCGGTGTCACGGCTGTTGATGCCGGCCAGCTGGCCTTCGTAGATTTCATCGCCTGGTGCCAGGAACAGCTTGCCGCGCTCCTGCAGGGTTTCCAGCGAGTATGTCAGCGCCTTGCCGGTCGCCATAGACACCAGTACACCGTTCTGGCGGCTGGTCATCTCGCCGCTCTTGACCGGGCCATAGTGGCTGAACGAGCTGGTCAGGATGCCGGTACCGGAGGTCAGGGTCATGAACAGGTTACGGAAACCGATCAGGCCACGGGCAGGGATTACATATTCCAGACGAATACGGCCCTTGCCATCTGGAACCATGTTGCCCAGGTCGCCCTTGCGCAGACCCATTTGCTCCATGATGGCGCCCTGGTGCTGCTCTTCGATATCGATGATCACCGACTCGAACGGCTCCTCTTTAACGCCATCCACTTCCTTGACGATCACTTCAGGACGGGAAATGGCCAGCTCGAAGCCTTCACGGCGCATGGTTTCGATCAGCACCGACAGGTGCAGCTCGCCACGACCGGAGACCTTGAACTTGTCGGG
>CAZVDA010000211.1:0-4025 GCA_964625365.1 uncultured Thiopseudomonas sp.
ACAGACTTTCCCGGGCTGGCCAGCGCCACGCTCGGGAGTCGGTAAACAGCGCTTCGAAGGCTGCTCCGGCCAGCGCCAGTCCCTGGCCGGAGCCGGTCAAAAAAGCCGGTTCATGCCATCGTAAGCCGCCACCCGGTAGGCTTCTGCCATGGTCGGGAAGTTAAAGGTGGTGTTGATGAAGTACTTCAGGCTGTTGGCCTCGCCCGGCTGGTTCATGATCGCCTGGCCAATGTGGACAATCTCCGAAGCCTGATAGCCAAAGCAGTGCACACCAAGAATGGCCAGCGTCTCGCGGTGGAACAGGATTTTCAGCATGCCGGTTTCTTCACCGGAAATCTGCGCCCGTGCCATGCTCTTGAAGAACGCCTTGCCCACCTCATAAGGCACCTTGTCCTCAGTCAGTTCCTGCTCGGTTTTGCCGATGGAGCTGATCTCGGGAATGGTGTAAATGCCGGTCGGTACGTCATCAACGTAGTGCCAGCTACCATCATCAATGATGTTGCCGGCAGCGGAGCGACCCTGGTCATAGGCGGCACTGGCCAGACTCGGCCAGCCGATCACGTCACCGGCCGCATAAATATTGGGCACCTCGGTACGGTAGTACTCGTCCACCTTGATCTGGCCACGGCTGTTGGCGCTCAGGCCGACGTTTTCCAGTCCCAGCTGGTCGGTGTTACCGGTTCGGCCGTTACACCACAAAAAGCCGTCGGCCTTGATCTTCTTGCCGGACTTCAGGTGCAGGATCACACCGTTCTCAACGCCCTCAACCCGCTCGTATTCCTCGTTGTGACGTACCAGCACGTTGTTGATGCGCAGGTGATAACTAAGTGCATCGGAAATTTCCCGGTCGAGGAAGCTCAACAGCCGGTCACGGGTATCCACCAGATCCACCAGCACGCCCAGACCACTGAAAATCGAGGCGTACTCACAGCCGATCACGCCGGCACCATAGACAATCAGGCGACGGGGCGTATAGCCCAGGCTGAGGATGGTATCGCTGTCATAGATGCGCGGGTGGTTAAAGTCGATGTCTGCCGGGCGGTAAGGACGCGAACCAGTGGCAATGATCACCTGATTGGCCACCAGTTTTTCAACACGGCTGGGACCAACCACGTCAATGCTGTGCTCGTCGGCAAAGCTGGCAGTACCGAAATACACATCTATGCGGTTACGTGCGTAGTAATTGGTACGCGAAGCCACCTGCCGTGCAATCACGCTTTCCGCGCTTTTCAGCACATCGGGGAAAGAGAACCAGCGCGGCTCGCCAATCTGGCGGAACATGGAACCGGTATTGAAACGCAGGATCTGGCGTACGGAATGGCGCAGTGCCTTGGACGGAATGGTACCCAGGTGGGTACTGTTGCCGCCAACCACACCACGGCTTTCCACCACAGCCACCTTGCGGCCGGCCTTGGCAGCATTCATCGCCGCGCCTTCGCCGGCTGGGCCGGAACCCAGAATAACCACATCGTAATTATAAACAGCCATTACAACTCCTTACTGAGCAGGGACGGGCACGGACCTGTTTCAGCCCGTCCATAGATTTACTTTTTGACGGACGCATCATAGGCAAGCGATTCAGCCGCCTGTTGTACGGTTCCATTGGCATTGGCTTCTTCGCACTTCTGGCGCTCGCCGCCACAAATGGAGCACTGCTTTTCAATGCCCAGCGCGGCAATGCCACCACAGGAACCGGCAATCGGCTTGCGTCCAGCCAGCACACCGGACGCCATGCCCAGCACTACCAGCAACATGGTGGCAAATACCACCAGAAACATGATCAGAAAACTCATGACATTCACCTGTCGTGTTCGGGAAACAATTGTTCAAAAACCGGGCTGGCATGGCTCTTGAACTCGCCCTGCTCGCGGGTAACAAACAGCGCGGCAATGCCCTGCTCTTTTGCCAGCGCCATACCTTCTTCCAGCCCCAGCACCATCAGCAGCGTACCCAGCCCGTCGGCCATCCGGGCCGAACGGTCAATCACGGTGACGGCTGCGGTATGGTGCGCAATGGGCGCGCCGGTTTTCGGGTTCAGGGTATGCGAGAAGCGTACACCCTCTTCTTCAAAATAGTTGCGGTAATCACCGGACGTATTGACACTCCAGCCGTCAACTTCCAGCACCCGCTGCAATACACGCTCGCCATTGCCCAGCGGCTGCTCCAAAGCAATACGCCAGGGCGAACCATCCGGTTTTTTACCTTTGGCACTTAATTCGCCGGTTACTTCAATCATGTAGCTATGGATGCCCATGGCTTCAAAGCGTTGAGCAATACGGTCCACGGTATCGCCGGCAGCAATACTGTTCAGGTCCAGCTTGAGGTCAATGGCCTTGCACAGCTGGTCACCCTCAATGCGCAGGTGCTCAAAACCCATCTGCGCTTTAGCAGCAGCAATCGCCTCATCAGCCGGTATCTGATGGCTACGACTACCCGGGCCAAAGCCCCAGACATCCAGCAGGGGCTGAATGGTAATGTCGAACTGGCCTTCGCTCAGTTCTGTCAGCTCGCCTGCATAGCGCACCAGCTCCAGCACCGGTGCGGGCATGACCTGGCAACTGCCTGCCGGCAGGCGGTTGAAAATGGACAAATCGGAATCGGTACGGTAAGTGGACATCTGGCGGTCCACTTCATCCAGTATGGCCTGAACGGCAACACCCGCTGCATCGGCAGCGGGTGTTGCGTTGGAAGACACATACTTGATGGTATAGGTGCTGCCCATGGTTGGACCGGACAGCACCTCGATGCGCTGCGCCGGTTTGCAACCGGCGAGCGCAAGGCTCATGACTGTGAGAAAACCCGCACCCTGTAACAGGTTGCGCAGCATGTTAGCCTCCAAAGTCATCCAGCAGGATGTTTTCATCTTCAACGCCCAGGTCCTTGAGCATCTTGATGACGGCAGCGTTCATCATGGGCGGTCCGCACATGTAGAACTCGCAGTCTTCAGGAGCCGGGTGGTCCTTCAGGTAGTTCTCGTACAGCACGTTGTGGATGAAGCCCTGCAGGCCGGTCCAGTTGTCCTCGGGCAGAGGGTCGGACAGTGCCAGGTGCCACTGGAAGTTTTCGTTTTCTTCTTGCAACTTGTCGTACTCGTCGACATAGAAGGCTTCACGCATGGAACGCGCACCGTACCAGAAGCTGATCTTGCGCTTGGATTTCAGGCGCTTGAGCTGGTCAAAGATGTGCGAGCGCATGGGTGCCATACCGGCACCGCCACCAATGAAAACCATCTCGGCATCGGTGTCCTTGGCGAAGAATTCACCGAAGGGACCGTATACAGTCACCTTGTCGCCCGGTTTCAGGCTGAACACATAGGATGACATGATGCCGGGCGGCAGGTCGTCACGGCCGGGCGGCGGTGTGGCCACACGGATGTTGAACTTGACCATGCCCTTTTCTTCAGGGTAGTTGGCCATGGAGTAGGCACGAATGGTGGTCTCCTTCACATCGGACACATAGCGCCAGATGTTGAACTTGTCCCAGTCCTCGTGGAATTTCTCCTCGATGTCAAAATCCTTGTACTCGACACGGTGTGGCGGGCACTCCAGCTGCACATAGCCGCCGGCACGGAAGTTGACGTCCTCGCCTTCGGGCAGGATCAGGGTCAGCTCTTTAATAAAGGTGGCCACGTTGGGGTTGGAACCCACGGTGCACTCCCACTTCTTGACGCCGAAGACCTCTTCCGGAATCTGGATCTTCATGTCCTGTTTCACGGAAACCTGACAGGACAGACGCCAGCCTTCTTTGGCATCGCGCTTGGTGAAGTGGCTGCCTTCGGCCGGCAGCATATCGCCACCTCCCTCAAACACCTGGCACTTGCACTGGGCACAGGTACCACCACCACCACAGGCGGATGACAGGAAGATGTTGTTGGCGGCCAGGGTTTGCAGCAGCTTGCCACCGGCCGGAACAGTCACGTTCCGCTCACCATTGATGAGAATATTGACGTCGCCACTGGAAACCAGTTTGGCGCGGGCAATCAGGATGATCACCACCAGCGCAAGCACGATGGCGGTGAACATTCC
>CAZVDA010000212.1:0-4017 GCA_964625365.1 uncultured Thiopseudomonas sp.
CGGGTTCGGGTTCGGGTTCGGGTTCGGGTTCGGGTTCGGGTTCGGCAACAGGCTGCGCGACAGGGTCTGCTGTGTCCAGCGGCTGATCGCCCTGTTCAGGCGCGGCAATCTCTGCGGCTGCCGGTTCGGGCTGATCCTGGACAACGGATGGCTCGTCCGCTACTGCGGCGAATTCGCTTTCCGCCCGGGCTTGCGGCATCTCGATGGTTGCAGCGACAGGCTGTGCAACAGACATAACAGACAGCTCTGGCTCTGGCTCTGGCTCTGGCTCTGGCTCTGGCTCTGGCTCTGGCTCTGGCTCTGGCTCTGGCTCTGGCTCGACAACAGGATCTGCAGCTTCTTCAGGCCCGGCAAGCGGTTGTTCGGATTCAAACAGCGCTTCATCAGCAGCTATCGGAGCCGCTGCCTGTTCTACCGCAGAGTCGGCGCTTTCAGGCAATGCATCCTGCTCAACCACGCTCTCCTGTTCTGCCGCTACCGGCTGTACGTCAGGCTCGGACTTTTTACGGAACCAGGAGAAAAAACCCTTCTTTTGCGGGGCGGCCTGTTTTTTATTGTCACCGGAACCAGACATGGGCATTGTGTATCTCAGCAAGGGTCACAGGGGCACTGGCTGCCTGTGACCGTGAATGAAAAGGTGGATTATTCTATCATTGCTGTTCCGAATATCCTAAAAAGCTGCTACTACGAAAGCACAACCCGTCCCAGGAAAATGCGTCTCCATGTTATTTAGATCTCTACCTGCCCTGTTTGTCCCGTTGCTGCTGGCCCTGCCGCTGCACGCCGCTACCCCGCCCGCCACCCATGAATTTAGCCTCGACAACGGTCTCAAGGTCATTGTCCGTGAAGATCACCGCGCTCCGGTGGTGGTCAGCCAGCTGTGGTACAAGGCCGGCTCCAGCTATGAAACACCCGGCCACACCGGGCTGGCCCATGCACTGGAGCACATGATGTTCAAGGGCAGCAGCAAGCTGGGGCCGGGCGAGTCGTCACGCATCCTGCGCGAGCTGGGTGCGGAGGAAAACGCCTTCACCAGCGACGACTACACCGCCTATTACCAGGTGCTGGCCAAAGACCGGCTTGAAGTGGCGCTGGAAATGGAGGCCGACCGGCTGGCCGGCCTGAACCTGCCCGAAGACGAGTTTGTGCGCGAAATCGAGGTGATCAAGGAAGAACGCCGCATGCGCACCGACGACAATCCTTCCGGGCTGGCCTACGAACGCTTTCTGGCACTGGCCTATCCGGCCAGCAGCTACAGCATTCCCACGGTGGGCTGGATGCACGATCTGGAACGCATGACCATCAACGATCTGCGTCAGTGGCACGAGCGCTGGTACAGTCCCGACAACGCCACCTTGGTAATTGTCGGCGATGTGCAACCCGATCAGGTAAAAACCCTGGTCGAACGCCATTTTGGTCCGATTCCCTCCCGCCCCGTCCCTGAAGCGCGCCTGCCGCTGGAGCTGGACGAGCCGGGCGCACGCCGCAGCACCCAGTACCTGAAAACCCGCCTGCCCAGCCTGATGCTGGGTTTTAACGTGCCGTCATTAAGCACCAGCGAAAACCCAACCGAAATCCACGCCCTGCGCCTGATCAGTGCCTTGCTCAGCGGTGGCGACAGCGCCCGACTGCCCTCACAGCTGGAACGCCAGCAGGAACTGGTAGCCGGTGCCGGCAGCTGGTACAACGCCTTTGCCCGTGGCGACAGCCTGTTCGTGCTGTCGGCCACCCCCAACGTGCAAAAGGGCATCAGCCTAGAACAGACCGAGCAGGCGCTGTGGCAACAGCTCAAAGCCCTGCAGGACAACCCGCCCTCTGCCGCCGAACTGGCGCGGGTACGCGCCCAGCTGATTGCCAGCGAAGTCTACAGCCGCGACTCCATCACCCGCCAGGCGCGCAGCATCGGCATGCTGGAAACCGTCGGCCTGTCCTGGCAGCTGCTGGACAGCGACTTTGACAGCCTCAACGCCGTCACGCCGGACGCTATTCAGGCCGCCGCCCGCCGTTTCTTCACGCCCCAGCGCTCCACCACCCTGCACGTTCTGCCCGAGGAGGCCCGCCCATGAGCCGCCTGTTGACCTGTTTTACCGCCACCCTGCTCAGTGCCAGCCTGCTGGCCGGCTGCACCAGCAGCCCAACTCAAAATGCCAACAGCCCACTCGCCAGTCTGGCCCGGCTGGACAGCGCCGCCCCCGAACGCCGCAGCCTGGACATCCAGCACTGGCACACCACCGGCGGCAGCAATGTGCTGTTTGTACAGGCACCCGAGCTGCCGATGTTCGACATTCGCCTGACCTTCGCCGCCGGCAGCAGCCAGGATGGCCACCAGCCCGGGCTGGCCGGCCTGACCAACGCCCTGCTCGACCAGGGCACTACCGGCAAAAGCGCCGACCAGATCGCCCTGAGTCTGGAAAACCTGGGTGCCCAGCTCAGTACCGGCAGCTACCGCGACATGGCGGTGGTCAGCCTGCGCAGCCTCAGTGATCCGGCACTCAGCGAGCCGGCCCTGCAACTGCTGACCGAGGTGATCGGCCAGCCGGCCTTTCGCCCGCGCGACATCGAGCGTTTAAAAAACCAGCTACAGGCCGGCTTTGAGCACCAGCAAAAAGACCCCGGCACCCTGGCCAATCAGGCGCTGTTTGCCGACCTGTATGGCGACCATCCTTACGCCCATCCCAGCGCCGGTACACCCGACAGCATCCGCGCCATCACCCGCAGCCAGTTGCAGGATTTTTACCGCCGCCATTACAGCGCCGGCAACCTGACCCTTGCGCTGGTCGGCGACCTCGACCGAGCCCGCGCCGAACAGATTGCCGAGCGCATCAGCCAGGCCCTGCCGCAAGGTGCAGCCATTCCCGCAGTGGCACAACCCGCCGCGCCATCCGCCAGTCAGCGCCATATCGACTTTGACTCCAGTCAGACTCACATCCTGCTGGCCCAACTGGCAGTGGAACGCGGCCATCCCGACTACCCGGCGCTCTATCTGGCCAACCAGATTCTGGGTGGCAGCGGTTTTGGCAGTCGGCTGATGGAAGAAGTTCGTGAAAAACGCGGGCTGACCTATGGCATTTACTCCATGCTCAGCCCCATGCAGGCCCCCGGCCCGTTCATGATCAGCGTGCAGACCCGCGCCGAACTGAGTCAGGCCACCCTGACGTTCGTCCAGCAACTGCTGCGCGAATTTGTCGAGCAGGGCCCGACCGCAGACGAGCTGGCCACCAGCAAGCGCGAAATTCTCGGCAGCTTCCCGCTCAGCGCCGCCAGTAACTCGGCGATTGTCGGCCAGCTGGGCGCCATCGGTTTCTATGGCCTGCCCCTGAGCTGGCAGGATGACTTTATCCGCGATATCGAGCAGCTGGAGCTGGCCACGGTGAGGGATGCGGTACAGCGCCATCTGCAGCCGGACGCTCTGACCATCATCACCCTGGGCCCTGACGTGGACCAGTTGCCACTGCCCGAAGCCGTTGAACGCGCCGGGCAGCCCGACGGAGTACGCCACTGATGGCCCGTCCGCCACGACCTGCCACGCCAAAACGGGGCAATAACCAGCTACGCATCATCGGCGGCCAGTGGCGCTCGCGCCGGCTGGAGTTTCCCGATGCGCCAGGCCTGCGCCCCACGCCGGACCGGGTACGGGAAACCCTGTACAACTGGCTGGCCCCGCACATTGACGGCGCACGGCTGCTGGACTGCTTTGCCGGCAGCGGCGCACTGTTTCTGGAAGGGCTGTCACGCGGGGCCGCCAGCGGCGTAGCACTGGAACTGGACCGCGCTGCAGCGGCCAGCCTGCAGGCCAACCTGCAACTGCTCAAGGCCGACAACGCCCAGGTGCACAACCAGGACAGCCACGGCTGGCTCAGCCGGCCGGCCAGCCAGCAGTTTGATCTGGTCCTGCTCGACCCGCCCTTTCACCAGGATCTGCTGCAGCGCAGCTGTCAGTTACTGCAGGAGCACGGCTGGCTGGCGGAGCACGCCATCGTCTATACCGAAAGCGAACAGCCGCCGTCACAGCTGGGC
>CAZVDA010000213.1:0-3965 GCA_964625365.1 uncultured Thiopseudomonas sp.
ACCCGAAAGGCATCGTAAAGAACGGCGGCGTATTCTGGAAGGGTCGAGAGCTGCCAGAAGTAACAGCAGAATACCTTGACGCTGTAGTCGGCGGCGCTGAAAAGCCGATGCAGATAGGATACCCGTTAGGCTCAGGCGGTGACTGGCGCGAGCATGTAGACGATGACCCTAAGTATTGGCTGCACTATAACGGCAAGATACGCCTTTATCCTATTCCCAGGACAGAGCCAGTCATACCTGCACCAACTGAACCCACAACGATGCTCAAGCATACAAGAGATTTGCTTGCAGGGGAAAGAGACGTTGTTTTATCTGTTCAGCTACCGTCTGACCCCAGAGACGTTGACGTATGGATTGGCCCCATCTGGCAGAATTACGACCAGTATCAGATCGTTGGTGGCAACACTATCAGATTTAACTCTGGCATGGTTGTTGACTCCAGAGTAGAGGTCATGGCTCCGTTCGCCACGATTGCAGGCGTTCCTGTTGTGCCTGGCGTAACCCCGCCGTTATTCCGCACAGTAGCGAGAGAGCCTATTGCCGCTGGCGGGACTTCGGCAACGTTCAGCTTTGATCTGCCAACTGACCCAGTTGAAATGAATGTTTTTTGGGATATAATGGGCGGCTATCAGCAGCAAGATACCTGGTCTGTGTCTGGCCCAATCCTTACTCTTGGCGGCCCGGCTGTTGTTGATGGCGAGATACAGATTGTTATACCGCTGGTCGATCACAACGACATTAACCGCAAAAGAATTTTAATTGACGTGCCTGCTGACTCAACCCCTGACAGTATGACAACTATTGTTTTGCCTAATCAAACTGACCCCGGCGTTGAAGGGATTCCGTATTCTTATATTCCCGGCACAAATGCGATTGACTATAAGATCGGCGGCATTCTGCAATTCTCTGATGAGATCACAGAGGTAAACGCCAATACAATTCAGGTGCCTAAGATCACGTTCGACACAACTGTCGAAATAATTATCTGGGATTACTTCTACCCAACTCCGCAGCCTGAGACTTTTGCTAATGCTCATATTTACTGCCAGAGCTCGCCTGTTGAAATGGTGGCAGATACAGACGAGCCAGACACGCCAGCAAACATGGAGGCTTACCACGATGCAATATGGCAATACGCCCTGTTCGAGTGCTTCAGCCGCGAGGGGCAAGAAAAAGATATGGGTATGGCTGATTTTTACTTTCGTCGTTTCATGGGCAATGTTAGCGACTGGCTTAATGCTTTCAGTCCTCCGATCATCATCGAGCCCAGGGACGCATGGACGGTATAATTTTATGTTTGGATATTTAAACCTTAACGACCCTACGAAGATAGGCGAGAACGAATCACAAGAAGCAAAGAACCTGCGCTTAGATCGCGGGTATCTTGAGTATCAGGAATTTGATATAGACGAAACTGCCAACAGGCTCGGCAAAGACATTAACAATCTTGACATATTCCTGGATTCCTCAGAGATTCCCGCTGGCAGTTCCGTTTCACCAATTAATCAGCAAGGGTATTTAAAGCGCAAAGTTACGGCAACCAGAGCAGATATAGTTGGAACTCCTGCCGTGTCAACCTTAGCCGAATATAGCGCTGGTGTTGGCGCAGACAAGCCAGACCTTTCTGTTGTTTCTCACGGCTCCCAGATATTCCCACCTGGTGAAACAGAATACGTTATTACTATCTACAATCCAGAGACAAACGAGGAGTCAGAGGGCGCAAGATGGGTGCGGACTGTCGGCTTAAATGAAACGGTTCAGTTCAGCGACTTTCCCGCCGTGTCTGCTGGCGTCGCTCTTTTCCCTACTATTTTTGCTGAAAAGACTCAGGCAGAATTTAGAATATACCGAAGACCTGTTGGGGGGGCTGAGTTTCTCAGAATACTTTCTGGTGTAACAATTCCCGCCTACAACTCTAACCCTGGCCCATATCTCGACATAACGCCAGACAGCGAATTAGGCGAGCCGTGCCAGACATTTAACCCCAGAGTTTTTGCGACATTCTACTTTCCCAAGGACAGGCTTTTCTCAATCTTTACTGTTCACAATAATCGCTTATGGTTTAAGCAAGATGAAAAAAGATCTGGTTCGCCTGGCCTTGACTCTGCTGGCTCTGTGCTCTGGTATTCCAAACCATATATTTACGGTGAGATACCTATCGACAATTTTTTTGCCTTCAACTCTCCGATTGTGTCTTTGCACTCAATAGATGAAGCACTTGTCGTTGTTTGCACAGAAGATGTGTTTGTAGTCTACGGCGACAGCGACAAAGACTTCGTTGTGAAGCAGGCAACAGATTCTAATATCGGCGGCGTAGGCGGCTTTGCTTCTGCCAGTATAGGCAACGCTCTTTGCTTTCTGGCTTCCGACAAAACAGATCGCAACAAGGGCAATGGTTTGTTTACAATGGTAGGCGGCCTGATTCGCAAGGTGTCGTTTCAGGTTGATAAACTCTTTCCCGTTATGCCTTACGAAAGCGGCGTGCCGTTCGATGTGTTTGGCGCAGGCTCAGTTGATGATCGTTTCTTTGTCGTCAGATACGCCGGTGGTCAGCGCTTGGTATATGATCTTTTGTCTCAAGGATTCCTGCAAGGCTCGGACGACAACACGTTTTCATACAGATCAAAAGAGTTTGGCCGGCCTGGCTTGTGGGATGATATGCGCCGGGCTTTCGTGCGTGGCGTTGGTGATTTTAAGCTTGAACTTTATTACGACGGCATCAAAGAAGATGAGATCGAATTTTCAATACCAGGCACCATGCCAATGACCGAAGATTTTACAGTGCCAGGGCTGAGGGCTAACTATTTTTCCTATAGATTCATAGGCCAGCAAAACGCAAAGATATTTGAGTTCGGGAGGCTAGAATAATGAGCTTATTGTCAGGAGTAAGGATTGATGCGCCAAGTGTAATTAATTCTGGTGAAACAGCTACGATTCGTCTAACGATATTAGACGCGGACGTGAGCTTGCCAGACATAGAAGTGCGCGTGATTGCCCCTGGTGAAAACGAGGTTGATAAGACGAGCAGTTTAGTAGATGTCTCTGCTACTCTAACGGTTGCTGGAGTAACGTCGTATGAATTAGACTATAAATTCTCAGGCGGAAACGGCGTTTATTTGTTTGTAGTGGTAGATACTTCCGTGGGTGGCGAATCTTTTTGCGCAGCCACTCATTGCCTTGCCCTTGCCGACATGATAATAAATACCAAGTCTATCACTGATCTTGTTAAAGAGGACACATCTCTCCTTTTATCTGAAACTGACGCAATAAAAGCCGACACGGAATCTGTTCTCTTAAATCTTTCTACGTCAATGACTCCTGGTTCAATGAGGTCTGGATTACCAGCGTTTGTAGGGAAAGGGGAGTCTGCGGTTTTACGCTTATGGTGGGCGACTAGTTCAACAGAGCTTTCAAATGTATCAGTATATGTAGTTCCCCCTACGGGAGGCGTGATAGATATTACAAATAGATTTGTCTATAATCCTTCGGCGTCAATCGCAGGAGCGGTGGTTCAGTTTGATGGTAAGTATTTATTTCGGTCAGAGGGCGGTTATGCGTTTGTTATTGTTGATGAAAATACTACGCCAAAAAACATTTATCTGGGCTATTCTTATTGTGCGCCATGGACAACCAGAATCGACCAGCCAATATCTGATCTTAACAAACAGCGTGCCGATCTTCAGCGAGTATTCGGGCGACTTAACAGGGGGTAATCATGTTTAAAGGATTAAAGAAGGCGTGGGATAGCGTCCGAAAAGTTGCAGCTCCGGTTCTTCAGGTCGGTGGTGCCATAACCGGCAATCCTCTTATTTCTGGCGTAGGCTCTTTAATTGGCGGCTACCAGGCAGACAAGGCGCACAGTAAAGCGCAACAGCAAGCCATGTCGTCACAGCAGGCATGGGAAGCAGCCAACGCGGCAAGAGCGCAAGAGCAAATTAATCTTGCTGACCAATTACTATATGGCG
>CAZVDA010000214.1:0-3933 GCA_964625365.1 uncultured Thiopseudomonas sp.
GGGCACCGGCGAACGCTACGAAGCCGCCCGCTACGGCCTGTTTCGCGTCAGCGATGACGGCAAGCCGTTGCTAACCCATTTGCTGGATGCTGAACAGACGATTATCGGGCAAACAGCGGTGTTGTCGGAACAGACAACCCATTAAGGAAGTACTGAATAAGTTGATGGGCTCGAAAAGGAAGCCGTATCGCAGAGGTGTCATGCTGCGCGCAGTCACAGCATCCATGGATTCTGCGACTCGCTACGCTCGCTCAGAATGACGCGTTACAGTTTTATTCAGCGTTTCCTTAAAGCTAAAGAGAGAAACTTTTGGAGGGGAGTAATCCAATGGATTATAATAAGGACATTGCAGACAGCTTATGCACCGTTGCCGAGCTGCCAGGCTATATACGGCTAGCCGAAAAACTATTGAGTAGCGGAGAACGGCAGGATCTGATCAATTTTTTAGCGGCACATCCTTACGCTGGCGACATGATGGAAGGCACAGGAGGAATACGGAAAATCCGTTGGTGCCGTACAGGACAGGGTAAACGTGGTGGGATACGTGTCATTTACTACTACCATTCAGGCCGTATGCCGCTGTATCTGTTAACACTGTTCGCTAAAGGTGAGAAAGACAACCTGTCCCATGCCGAACGTAACGAACTGGCAAAGCTGGTTGATGTTTTGACCAGTGTCTGGAAAGAAAGGGGGTCATTATGAGCCAAGCATTTGAAAGCATCCGTCAGGGGCTGCATGAGGCTATCGCCCACGCCAAAGGCGAAGAAGCGGGCGTTTGCATTTACCGTCCCGGAAACATTGATATCAAAGCGTTGCGTGCAAGGATCGGTATGACGCAGGAGCAGTTTGCCGCACGCTTTGGTTTTTCAACTGCCACCTTGCGACACTGGGAGCGTGGAGATCGTACGCCGCGCGGGCCTGCGCTGGTGTTGCTAAATGTGATTGAGCATAACCCCCAGGCCGTTATGGATGCCTTGGCAAAATCAACACCCGCCACACTTTGAACCAAGCACCACCGTCATTCCGCGCGTAGCGAAGCGCAGTCGCGGAATCCATACAGGCTGCAAGTGATGGATCCTGCGATTTTGCTGCGCAAAACGCAGGATGACAGGGTGGTATTGCCGGGCGAGGCTACCCGGTCAAGCCGGATAACGATGGGGGCTAACGCTGTACAGGGCTATCCGGTCAGGCAGCACAGGTTCAGCGCGGATTAACGATGCGCTGCACGCCGTCCTTGCCGCCCAGCAATAGAATATCGGCAGGACGGGCAGCAAACAGGCCGTTGCAGACCACGCCGACAATGGCGTTAAGCTGTTCTTCCAGCTCGCGGGGATTGGTGATCTGCATGTTGTGCACATCCAGAATCACGTTGCCGTTGTCGGTCACTACGCCGGTGCGATACACAGGATCACCGCCGAGGCGCACGATCTGGCGGGCCACATGGCTGCGGGCCATGGGGATCACTTCTACCGGCAGCGGGAAGCGGCCTAGAAAATCCACCTTTTTGCTGTCATCGGCAATGCAAATAAAGGTTTTTGCCACGGCGGCTACGATTTTTTCGCGGGTCAGTGCGGCACCACCACCCTTGATCAGCTCCAGATGGGCGTTGGTTTCATCGGCACCGTCAATATAAAACTCCAGCTCCATCACATTGTTGAGGTCGAACACCTCGATGCCGTGGCCTTTGAGGCGCCCGGCAGTGGCCTCGGAGCTGGCTACCGCACCGGCAAAATCATGTTTGTATTCGGCCAGCGCATCAATAAAGAAGTTGGCGGTGGAGCCGGTGCCCACTCCGATGATGGAGTTTTTGTCGATACGCGGCAGAATTTCCGCTACGGCGGCGCGGGCAACGGCCTGTTTGAGCTGGTCCTGGTTCATGATGGGCTCCGGAAAAAAGGTGGCGGCATTATAGCGCCTTGCCGTACGGCTGTCCGTTACCTTGGCACAGCGGTCATGGCATGCGCGGACGCTGTGCAGTAGACTTGAGCGCTTTGTAGAACTCACCAACCGGCCGCCTTCCATGCTCGAATACACCATCAAAAAAATCCTCAACGCCCGCGTCTATGATGTTGCGGTGGAGACTCCCATCCATCCCGCCCGCCAGCTATCCAGGCGGCTGGACAACCAGATTTTGCTCAAGCGCGAAGACCTGCAGCCGGTGTTTTCCTTCAAGATTCGCGGTGCCTATAACAAGATTGCCCAGCTCAGCGAAGAAGAACGCAGCCGTGGCGTGGTCACGGCATCGGCGGGCAACCATGCCCAGGGCGTAGCGCTGGCGGCGCAATTTCTGGGTATTCGCGCCACCATCGTCATGCCCAAGACCACCCCCGAGATCAAGGTCAACGCGGTGCGCGCCCGCGGTGCCGAAGTGGTACTGTATGGCGAAGCCTTCCCGCAGGCGCTGGCCCATTCGCTGGAGCTGGTTGAGCAGCACGGCTATGTGTACATCCACCCCTATGACGACCCCGACGTGATTGCCGGCCAGGGCACCATTGCCATGGAAATCCTGCGCCAGCATCAGGGCGACCTGCATGCCATTTTTGTACCCTGTGGCGGCGGCGGACTGCTGGCGGGAATTGCTGCCTACATCAAATACCTGCGCCCGGAAATCAGGGTGATTGGCGTCGAGCCCAAGGACTCCAATTGCCTGCAACAGGCGATGCAGGCCGATGAGCGGGTGGTGTTGCCACAAATCGGGCTGTTTGCCGACGGCGTGGCGGTCAGCCAGATAGGCGAGCATACCTTCGAGCTGTGCCGCCGCTATGTGGATGACGTGGTTACGGTCGATAGCGACGAGATCTGCGCCGCGATCAAGGATATCTACGACGATACCCGCTCGATCACCGAACCTGCCGGTGCGCTGGCAGTGGCCGGCATCAAAAAGTATTGCTACAAGACCGGCATTACCGGCCAGACCATGGTCGCGATTGATTCCGGTGCCAACGTCAACTTTGACCGCCTGCGTTATGTGGCCGAACGCGCCGAGCTGGGCGAACGTCGCGAGGCGATTATTGCCGTTACCATTCCCGAGGAGCCGGGCAGCTTCAAGCGTTTCTGCGAGGCGCTGGGCACCCGGCAAATCACCGAATTTAACTACCGTTACTACAGTGATGGTCAGGCGCATATTTTTGTCGGTGTACAAACCCACCCCGACACCGACCCGCGCAAGGCGCTGATTGCCGAGCTGCGCGATCAGGGCTTCCCTGTGCTGGACCTGACCCGCAACGAACTGGCCAAGCTGCATATCCGCCACATGGTTGGCGGCCATGCCGATGCGGTCAACAACGAGCGGGTGTTCCGCTTCGAGTTTCCGGAGCGGCCCGGCGCACTGTTCAACTTCCTCAACAAGCTGGGCGGACGCTGGAACATTTCCATGTTCCACTATCGTAACCACGGCGCAGCAGATGCGCGGGTACTGGCGGCGCTACAGGTCAACGAGGATGAATACGCCGAATTTGACGCAGCACTGGAAGCCATCGGCTACCCGTACTGGGAAGAAACCGACAACCCCGCTTACCAGCTGTTTTTGGCTTGAGGACTGACGTATGGAACATTATCTGACGGTGCGCATTGTGCATGGCGCAGCAGCGGTGCTGCTGATGCTGGGCCTGTTGGTGCACATCATCATTATGTGGCGGGCGCGTGGTGCCGACAACGAGCTGCTGGCCCGCAAGCTGCGTCGTACCCGGCTAATAAGTCTGCCATTGTTTGCCCTGTTGTGGTTGTCACTGCCGGTTAGCGGCTGGTGGCTGACCCACTGGGCGGCCATTCCGCTCAGCCAGCGCTGGCTGCTGGTCAGCATTCTGTTGCTGCCGCTGTTTGTGCCCTTTGGCCTGCTGTTGAACGGCAACCTGTCGCGCTGGCAGGCTCTGGCACTGGCCAAACAACCGGCCAGCGGCAAACAACAGGGCTTTGCCCTGGCCTGGGCACTGA
>CAZVDA010000215.1:0-3918 GCA_964625365.1 uncultured Thiopseudomonas sp.
ACTGTATAAATACACAGCATAACTTGCGGAGTACCCTGACCATGCTGCTGCAGCTGACCGTACACAACTTTGCGATCGTCGATCACCTTGACCTGGAACTCAAACCCGGCATGAGCGTCATCACCGGAGAAACCGGTGCCGGCAAGTCCATCATGCTGGATGCGCTCAGCCTGACCCTGGGCGCCCGTGCCGACAGCGGCATCATACGCCCCGGTGCCGACAAGGCCGACATTCTGGCCAGCTTCGACATCAGCGCCATTGCAGAAGCCACGGCCTGGCTGGCCGAACGTGATCTGGACAATGACAGCCAGTGCCTGCTGCGCCGGGTGATTACTGCCGAAGGCCGCTCGCGCGGCTATATCAACGGCACCCCCTGCACCCAGGCCGATCTCAAGGAGCTGGGCGCACTGCTGATCGACATTCACAGCCAGCATGAACACCAGTCGCTGCTAAAAACCGAAACCCACCGCCGCCTGCTGGACGAGTACGCCCGCTGCCTGCCGCTGGCAGGCGAGGTTGCACAACTGGCCCGCCAATGGCAGCAAAAAAACAGCTTGCTGCAGCGTTTATCCAGCAATAGCGAAGAACAACAGTCCCGCATCCAGCTAATCAGCTATCAACTGGAGGAACTGGATGCCCTGTCACTGGGTGACGACGAACTGGATAAGCTGGAGCAGGAACAGCGCACCCTGTCGCAGGCCGGCCAGCTGCTGGAGCATTGCCGCTTTATCATTGACCTGTGCAGCGAAGGCGAAGGCAGCACCTTGCTGGCGGCACTATCCAGCGGCCTCAACCGGGGGCGGGCCTTCAGCCAGCCCCCCGCAGCACTTGAGCAGTGCAACGAGCTGCTGGCCAGCGCCCAGATCCAGATCGAGGAAGCCGTTGGCGAACTCAACCGTTTTATTGACAACTTTGACTGCGACCCGCAGCGTCAGCAATGGGTGGACGAACGTCTGGACAGCATCTACAGCCTGGCCCGCAAACACAGGGTTCAGCCCCATGAGTTAAACAGCCTGCACCAACAACTGCTGCAGGAGCTGGAAAACCTGCAGGGCGAAGACGGCCAGCTGGAGTTACTGGCTAGCGAACTGGAACAACTGGCCGCCAGCTATGCATGCAAGGCCGCCACCCTGGGCAACAAACGCTCGGCAGCGGCCAAAAAACTGCAGAAAGCCGTTACCGAACGCATGCAGGGGCTGGGCATGCCGGGCGGGCGCTTCGAAATCACGCTCACACCTGTGGCTGCAGACGCACCAGCCACACAGGGGCTGGAAAATATCGAATTTCTGGTCAGCGCCAACCCTGGCCAGCCACTCAAGGCGCTGGCCAAAGTAGCCTCCGGCGGCGAGCTGTCACGCATCAGCCTGGCAATCCAGGTCATTACCGCGCAAACCTCCCGTGTACCTACGCTGGTATTTGACGAAGTGGATGTGGGTATTGGCGGCCCGACCGCCGAAATTGTCGGCCAGCTACTGCGCCAGCTGGGAGAAAGCGGCCAGGTCCTGACCGTCACCCACCTGCCGCAAGTCGCAGCGCAAGGGCATCAGCACCTGTTTGTACATAAAAAACGCGGCAAGGACAGCACCAGCACCGCCGTACGCGAGCTGGACATGGAGCAACGTACCGAAGAAGTGGCACGGATGCTGGGCGGCGTAGAAATGACCGCCGAATCACTGGCTCATGCAAGGAAGATGCTGGCTGGGTGATTTTGCTTGCAGGGTGGCTTTGCTTCGATCCTGCCCGCCCCCGCACACCCCGCGCGGGTTGAGAGTTAGTGGTCCGGCTATGCCGGACTGCTGTCGCTGCGCACTAGCTAACCCACAAAGCAAGGTTTCACCCAGCAGTCTGGTGCCATCGCCAGGCTACGCTGCCAGTGTCGAAGCAAGCTTCGCCCCTGTTGCTGATGCCTGGCGATGGCACCAGACTGCAAGGCAGGTAGCAACGTTAAAACCAGCCTTAAATCAGACACCAAACTCTAACCGGCCTTCCACTACCGGCGGGCACCAGTAATAGCCGCCGGTTACCGGACGGCTAAAGCGGAACAGCCCGTCGGTAATGCCGTCATCGAGCCCGATCATGCGACGCAGTTGCACTTCGAACGGATCAAGGGTATCGGCAAAGGCCAGAAACACCAGACCGGCCACATCGCCTTCGATATAAGGCATGGAGCGGCGCACCACAAAGGCTTCCGGATCAAAATCTTCCATGGCCGTGCGCTTGACGTGGGCCGACTCGGGAGCGTCTTCAAGCTCTTCGTTGTCACTCAGGCGACGGCCGATAATGTGGTCCTGCTCCTGCTGCGGCAACGCCTTCATATAGGCCAGATCATGCTCCCAGTGCTGAATGGCTGCATAGCTGCCACCTGGCTGGTCAAGGGCAGTCACCACCTCTTCTGCTTCTTCGCCCACAGGATTCTCCGTGCCGTCCTCATAACCCGACAGGTCGTGGCCCGACAGGTAACGGAAACTGTCTGTTACCTGCACGGCCTTGAAGGCAGGTGCCAACAGCTGCTCAAGCTGCATGGCCCGAAACAGCAATTCGCCACGGTCATCGCCGCGCAACCATAACCAGAGTGCATGCTGGGTTGACGGCACATCAATGCCCTGGTTACCCAGCGCCGGGAAAACACGTAAAAGGGGCAGCTGTTTACCCAGCGCCTGTACGGCGGCAGTGCCCAGACCGACCACCGTATCAGTACCATCGGCCCGGTCAGCCAGGGCAGCCAGCGCACGCGGCACATCCTTGCTATCGGACAGTGTAAAAAAGACATGGCGCGCTACGGCCGGCACCTGTTCAAACAAAATACCCTGCTGACACTTCATAACCTTATCCTGCTATCCAAAAACACGGTAATGAACTATAAAACAACCGTCACGCGAATGCAGCCCGCCGGTTTACAGGATATTTACCCTACCCTGACTTACAAACGCAGGAACAACGGTTATCTTGCGCAGTCGAAACACCTTCTTTCTTTTGAGGAGTCATGCCATGACCAAACCAGCCTTCAAACACAGCCTGGTTGCCCTGCTGGGTACAGCCGTTCTGCTCAGTGGTTGCGCGTCAAACAACCCTTACGAAAACGAGCGCAACACTAATCGTACCGCCGTGTATGGCGGCGTAGGGGCGGCTGCCGGTGCCATCGCAGGTGCTGCGGTATCCAGCAAAAAAGACCGCACTAAAGGCGCCCTGATCGGGGCGGCAGTTGCCGGTGCTGCCGGAGCCGGTTACGGCTACTACGTTGACCGGCAGGAAGCAGAACTACGCCGCGCCATGCAGGGCACCGGCGTAGAGGTTCAGCGCCAGGGCGACAATCTGACTCTGGTGATGCCCGGCAATGTGACCTTTGCCAGTGATTCCGCGACCATTTCCGCAAATTTCTACGGTGCCCTCAATAACCTTGCCCAGTCCTTCCGGCAATACGACCAGAACACCATCGACATTGTCGGCCACACCGACAGTACCGGCAGCTACCAGCACAACCTGCAACTGTCACAACGCCGCGCACAGAGCGTCGCCAGCTACCTGCAGGGCCAGGGCGTATCCTATTCGCGCATGAGCGTACGCGGCATGGGTCCCGACCAGCCCGTGGCCAGCAATGCCGATGCCTATGGCCGCCAGCAAAACCGGCGGGTAGAGATCAACCTGCGTCCGGTACCTGGCGCTTACCAGTAACAAAATCAAAAAAGGCTGTGCATCTCTGCACAGCCTTTTTTATACAACACACTTCAAGCCCTGGGCAGGGTAACCCCCTGCTGTCCCTGATACTTGCCGCCCCGGTCACGGTAGGACACTTCGCAACTCTCGTCCGACTCGAAAAACAACATCTGCGCAACACCCTCATTGGCATAAATTTTGGCAGGCAACGTGGTGGTATTGGAAAACTCCAGCGTCACATGCCCTTCCCACTCCGGCTCCAGC
>CAZVDA010000216.1:0-3866 GCA_964625365.1 uncultured Thiopseudomonas sp.
CGTGGTGGTATTGGAAAACTCCAGCGTCACATGCCCTTCCCACTCCGGCTCCAGCGGCGTGACGTTGACGATAATGCCACAGCGGGCATAGGTGCTCTTGCCCAGACATACCGTCAATACATTGCGCGGAATACGGAAGTACTCGACCGTGCGTGCCAGCGCAAAGGAATTGGGCGGAATGATGCAGTACTCGCCCTTCACATCCACAAAACTTTTTTCGTCAAAATTTTTCGGGTCTACCGTTACCGAGTGCAGATTGGTAAACACCTTGAACTCGTCGGCGCAGCGCACATCGTACCCATAACTGGATACGCCATAGGAAATCAGCGGCTCGCTGCCGGCAGTCCGCACCTGGCGCTCGACAAAGGGTTCAATCATGCCCTGCTCTTGCGCCATGCGGCGGATCCAGCGATCTGCTTTGATAGTCATTGCTTACCTCGGGTACCTGAAAACTGCGGACATGTTACCCAAGCAAAAGCCGCGCAGGAAGCCCTTTAAGGCCCCGGATCAAAAGAAGCGTTTCAGCATGCGCGACACAAAGCCCCGGTCCAGGGACTTCTTGACATAAGGAACGTAATGCTGGTCTTCACGTTTAATATGGTTGATCAGCCACAGGCCGATTTCGGTACGTATCACCCGCGCCACCTTCATCGGGTTGCCCTCGGTTTCCAGGCGCAGCAGATAGCCTTGAGCCCGTTCCTTGAACGCCTCGTGAGCGGCATGGTGCGCATCCAGCATGGGGTAGTCCGCCTGTTTCATCAGGGACTCTTCGAACGTATTGTGCGAAATGGCGTAGTCAACCAGGCCACGACAAATGTTTTCGACCTGTCCTTCGGCGCCGCCGGTGATGCACTCCTGGATTTCGGCAAAGTATTCAAACAGGCGCTTGTGCTGCTCATCAACGATATCGATGCCAGTTTTGAATTCGTCCGACCAGACCAGGGTTTCTAGTGATGTGAGCATGTCAGGTTCTTCCCTTACGCATTTATTGTTGTTGGGGTCAACACCATACACAGAGTATTGACGCCAGAGTGTTGACTATAGTCATACCGCCAACACGCACACAGCCTTCCTTGGTTGAATAGACACAAAAAAACCCGCCAAATGGCGGGTTTTTCAGCAAAGCGGATCAGATCAGATAACCTGAACTTCTTCTGCCTGCATGCCTTTCTGGCCACGGGTAGCCACGAAAGAAACTTTCTGGCCTTCTTTCAGGCTTTTGAAGCCGTCAGACTGAATGGCGCGGAAGTGTACGAACAGGTCTTCGCCGGACTCTGGAGTAATGAAGCCGAAGCCTTTTTCATCGTTGAACCACTTGACGGTACCGGTTTGGCGGTTAGACATTGCTGTCTCCTTATCTTGAGTAAAAAAATGCAGGCGCCATGCCTGCGTATACTGAGTGCAAGGAGTAACAGGAGTCGCAATGTTTAAACATCGAATGATTCACGGTGACGCATGCAGCAACAGTGGCGTGTACTTTACCTGATTTTACGGACAGTGCCAGCGTTATTTTACAAAAGCCGGTGAAATATGACCTGCATCACACCCTTTACAGGCTCAGGCCGGGTCATTCCGGGTCAGCAGTTCCTGGGGCAGATGCTCGATGTAATCCTCTTCCGGGGGTGGCATCTGCAGGTGAAAACCCTGTCCGTCAAGGTTTTCCAGCACCTGCTGAATGTCTTCCTGCGCCAGCTTGCGCTCGGGGGTGAGGACCAGATCGAAGCTGTGTCTGGGCGGGCCGAACAACTTGAGCAACTCGGGCGGCACCTTCGCCAGGGCATCGGCCTTGAGCACATAGAGATACATACCGGGCTTACGTGAACTCTGGTAGATGGAGCAGATTTTTTTCATGGGGTTTCTCCGGCCAGCGCAGCCTGCAGCGCCTGGCCCAAATGTTCAAGCCGCCAGCCGTGCAGCGAGTCCGGCAACCGGTAAGGACCGCCGGGCCAGCCGCTGGCCAGCGCGTCCACCAGAATTTTCTTTTTCAACACCAGCTCGGGAGCAATCTGGCTTTCGGCAGCAAAGCGCTCGCCTACGGTTTTAAGACGTTTGAGTGCACGATTGGCCTCCAGCGGCAGTGGTTCCGGCAGCGGCTGTGGCAAATCCTGCTCCGCCCTGTCCTGCACTTCGGCCATCAGGCGCAACAGGGTCTGGCCATTGTGGCGCAGCAACCCGGGCGATATGCCGTCGATGCGTTCCAGCGCCGCCAGGCTGGACGGCTGCTTTTGTGCCAGTTCCAGCAACACCGGCTCCTTGAGTACCCAGTTGCGCGGAATATTGCGCTTTTGCGCCTGCTGCTCGCGCCAGGCACTGAGCACCTGCAAGACACCCGCCTGACGGGCATCCAGCGTCCAGGCCAGCTTGACGCCCTGCCACAGCTGTTGCGGGTCAACCGGCTGCTGCTGGGCTGCCACCAGCGTGGCACCATCTTCCAGCATCCAGCTGCGCTTTTCGTCATCCAGCAATGCATCCAGCAGCGGATACACCCTGGCCAGATAGCTGACGTCCTGCACGGCATACAGCAGCTGCTCGTCGCTGAGCGGACGCTGCAGCCAGTCGGAACGGGTTGCGCCCTTGGGCAGCTCAATGTCCAGAAAATGCTGCACCAGCCGCGCATAGCCCCAGGAAAAGCCCAGATTGGCATAGGCTGCGGCCAGCTGGGTGTCATACAACGGTTGCGGCAGACTGCCGGTCAGTCGCTGGAACACTTCCAGATCCTCGCCGCAGGCATGTACTACCTTGACCACATTGCGGTCTTCCAGCAAGGCAGCAAAGGCACTCCAGTCATCAATTGCCAGCGGGTCCAGCAGGTAGTTGCCGTCTGTAGTGGCCAGCTGGATCAGGCCGGTGTGCGGGTAATAGGTATCCACCCGTACAAACTCGGTATCCAGCACCACAAAGGGCTGCTGCTGCCATTGACGGCACAGCTGTTCAAGCTGTGTACGGGTATTGACCCACTGAAAATCCTGCATAATCCTGCCTGGTTGTATGCCTGTGCGGCTTTAATCAAAAATCACGGTTTTGTTGTCATGGATGATCACCCGGTCTTCCAGGTGATAGCGCAAGCCACGGGCCAGCGCCATTTTTTCTACGTCCTTGCCCAGACGCACCATGTCATCAATGCTGTTGCGGTGGCTGACGCGCATTACATCCTGTTCGATGATCGGGCCGGCGTCCAGCTCCTGGGTGACATAGTGACAGGTGGCACCGATCAGCTTGACGCCGCGCAGCGCCGCCTGGTGGTAAGGCTTGGCACCCACGAAGGAAGGCAAGAAGCTATGGTGAATGTTGATCACCCGACCCGCGTACTTGTCACACAGTTCAGGCGGCAAAATTTGCATATAGCGGGCCAGCACCACGCAATCGGCCTCATGCTCGTCAATCAGGCGGCTGACTTCGTCAAACGCCGGCTGCTTGTTTTTGGCGTCCACCGGCACATGAAAAAACGGAATGCCGTGCCACTCGACCATGCTGCGCAGGTCATCGTGGTTGGCAATCACGCAGGGAATATCGCAATCCAGCTCGCCGCGATGCCAGCGGTGCAGCAGGTCGGCCAGGCAGTGGGACTCGCGGCTGGCCATCAGCACCATCCGTTTTTTAACGGTCGAATCGGTAACCTTCCAGCACATGGAAAATTCTTTGGCAATGGGCGCAAACGCCTGTCGGAAACCGTCCAGATCAAAAGGCAGCGAATCAGCGCGGATCTCGTGGCGCATGAAGAACCAGTTGCTGTGTTCATCCGAATGGTGGCTGGCCTGGTGAATCCAGCCGTTATAGGTAGCCAGAAAATTACTGACCTTGGCGACAATGCCGACCCGGTCGGGGCAGGCAATGGTCAAACGAAAAGTGCGCATCGACAACTCCGG
>CAZVDA010000217.1:0-3863 GCA_964625365.1 uncultured Thiopseudomonas sp.
TGGTGGAAACCCTGCTGCCCGAATACAGGGGCAAGCTGCTGGAGCCGGTCAACAGCCTGCGCGTGCATGAAATCAGTCAGTGACAGGGCAAAAACTCCTGGCGCAAGGATGACACCCGCCTGCACGTGGACGCCTTTCCCTCGCGCCCCATTCATGGCCAGCGCATCATCCGCGTATTCCACAACATCAACCCCCATGGTGTACCCCGCGTATGGCGTGTGGGCGAGCCATTCGAGCAACTGGCCGAACGCCTGCTGCCGCGCGTCAAGCCCTATTCCGCGCTATCTTGCAGCCTGCAGGCCGCACTGAAAATCACCAAGAGCAAGCGCAGCCACTATGACCATCTGATGCTGGGCCTGCACGACGCCATGAAAGCCGACATGGACTACCAGCATCATGGCGAGCAATGGACGGCGGAGTTCCATCCCGGCACCACCTGGATGGTGTTTTCCGACCAGACTCCACATGCCGCCATGAGCGGCCAGTACATGCTGGAGCAGACCTTCCTGCTGGATGTGGCAAACCAGAAAAACCCGGAGCTGTCTCCACTGCGGGTACTGGAGCGTCTCAAGGGTCAGTCACTGCTGTAAGAAGCGCTTGAGCAAGTACCGCTCTTATCCAGAATCAAGAACATCCCGGTCCGGGTAAAAATATTGTAAACGCACTGAACAGGGCTTAGACCAAAGTCGTAAAATGGCGTCGTCCAAATGGAGACGCATCATGAAAAAGACAATCTATGGACTCATCGCACTGTCACTGGCTGCATGGTTGCTGCCCGTGATTGCACAAGTACCCGACTGGGGTATCTGTGTCTGGCGCAAGCAGCTGATCTACTGGAGCGGCCTGGCGTCCTTTCTGCTGATGACACTGGTCATGCTGCTGGCCATCCGGCCACGCTGGCTGGAAAAACCGCTGAGCGGGCTGGACAAGATGTACCACCTGCACAAGTGGGCCGGCATCAGCGCTGTCGGTCTGGCCATTACCCACTACGGCCTGAAACTTGCCAAGGGTCCAATGCTTCTGGTGTTTGACGAAGCGGTCAAAGGCGAGCGCATCAAGACCTTCCTGGAAGTATTCCGCGGCTCAGCCAAGGATCTTGGCGAATGGTCGGTCTGGCTGTTTGCCGCCATGATCCTGCTCGCACTCTGGCATCGCTTTCCCTATCACGTCTGGCGCTATATCCACAAAGCCCTGGCCGCCATGTACCTGGTCATCGTCTACCACGGCATAGTGCTGACTCAGGCAGAATGGTGGCTACAGCCTGCCGGCCTGCTGATGGTTGCGGCATCGGTACTTGGCACCTACTGCGCATTCGTTTCACTGAGCGGTCGTATCGGCCAGTCCAACCGTCATAACGGTATTGTGCTGGCAGTGCGCGAACTGAACCAGAACACCTTTGAAGTGGTTTGCCAGCTCGACAAACAGTGGCGACACCAGCCCGGCCAGTTTGCCTTCCTGACTTTCAACAAACACGAAGGCCCCCACCCCTTCACCATTGCCAGTGCCGACCAGGGCGATGGCCAGATCCGCTTCGCCATCAAGGCGCTTGGCGACTACACCTACAAGCTTGGCCGCAGCATCAAGATTGCCCAGCAGGTACAGATCGAAGGCCCATACGGACGCTTCAACATGCCATCGGACGATAGCGGCAAACGACAAATCTGGGTTGCCGCAGGTATCGGCGTCACTCCGTTCATCGCTTGGCTGGAAGGCCTGCAGGATGATCCGGATTCCGCTCCCGAGGCCAGCCTGTACTATTGCGCCAACAACGAGCAGGAAGCCGTATTTGCCCAGCGCCTGCAGCAGCTCTGCAAACAGCTGCCCAGTATCCAGCTGCATATCCACCTGAGCGAGCGCGATGGTTATCTGACTGCAGAACAGGTATTTGCCCAGGCTGACAAAAACACCAATGTCTGGTTTTGTGGCCCCAATGCCTTTTCCGACAGTCTGAAGCAGCAAATGCCTGCCCTGGGACTGCAACCGGAAAACTTCCACCAGGAATTATTCCAGATGCGCTAACCGCCAGCGAAGACCAGTGGCGCAATCTTGCCCGCAAGCAGGGTTGCGCCATTTTTCATGCACGGCACCCATCCCGACAAGATAGCCATCATGGCAGACGACAGGAATCAATTACGCAGCGGGAAAGGGTCCCGGTCACTTGCACTTTCTCGACAAAAGACTAACCATTACACCTCTTTTTTGTGGAAACCCTGCATGTTCAAGTTTTTGCCCGCCCCCCTGCGCGGCCTGATCTCCGCCCTGATTCTGGCCCTGAGCACATTGTTCTGGTGCTGGCCGCTATTCACCCTGGCACTACTGAAGCTGCTGCTGCCGTTTACGCCGGCCCAGCGTGCGCTGCGTTTCGGCATGCACTGGATTGCCGAAAGCTGGATCAGCATCAACTCGTTCTGGATGGATCTGGCACAGGACACACAGTGGGATGTGGAAGGGCTGGAAAAACTCGACAAAAGCCACTCCTGGCTGGTCACCAGCAACCACCAGAGCTGGGTAGACATTCTGGTGCTGCAGTACCAGTTCAACAACCGTCTGCCACTGCTGAAGTTCTTCCTCAAGCAGGAGCTGATCTGGGTCCCGGTGATAGGCCTGTGCTGGTGGGCGCTGGAGTTTCCTTTCATGAAGCGCTACAGCAGGCAATACCTGGAAAAGCATCCGGAAAAGCGTGGCCAGGATCTGGCCACCACGCGCAAGGCCTGTGAGCGCTACAAAACCAACCCGGTGGCGGTATTCAACTTCCTTGAGGGCACCCGCTTCACTCCGGCCAAGCATGATGAACAGCAGTCTCCCTATAGCCACCTGCTCAAGCCCAAGGCCGGCGGTATCGCCTATGTGCTGGACGCCATGGGCGAACAGCTACAGCAGCTGGTCAACGTCAGCCTGTTCTACCCCGACGGGGTGCCAACACTCTGGGAGCTGATGTGCGGCAAGGTCAAACGCATAGTGATGCATGTCGATATCCTGCCGATCCCGCGCGAGTTTGTTGGCAAGGATTACAGCAACGACGAAACCTATCGTGCCGCTTTCCAGGCCTGGACCAACCAGCTGTGGCAGGACAAGGATCAGCTGCTGGACCAGCTCCGCAAAGAGCACGAATTACGCCAACCCGTTTAAAATCACATAGTATCCGGCCCTAATGGCACTTATTTAACGGGTTTGAGTGCCGTAAAAACCAATACAGGCCGCACCGGAAGTATCCACAAGTGCTGTCATTCCGCGCGTAACGCAGTGAAGTCGCGGAATCCAGAGCTTATGGATCCTGCGACTACGTTTCACTTCGCGCAGGATGACGGCTGAACTGGCAAAATTTGCTTAAGTAAGTGCCATTAGTATCCAGCTCCCTTCCTGTGCGAAGGGGCTTGCTCCTGAGGCGGCTGACATACTGCAGTCGGGGCAAGCCCCCTCACACAAAGCCGCACTGTTTTTTACCCCTGTCCGGTGGGAGCGCTCTTCCGGGAAAACACCCGCCTGCCAAAGCCATAACCAACCTCAGGCCTAACCATTGGCCGCAATGCGTAGCCCGCACTTTGCCGCTATAATGTTGCGCACTTTTACCCCCCGTGTCCGAGTCGAGGAGCATTTCATGGCTGTAATCAAGCAAGACGACGTCATCCAAAGCGTTGCTGACGCCCTGCAGTACATTTCCTATTACCATCCGCTGGACTTCATCCAGGCCATGCACGAGGCCTACGAAAAAGAACAGTCACCAGCCGCCAAGGACGCCATGGCGCAAATCCTGATCAACTCGCGCATGAGCGCCACCGGCCACCGCCCGCTGTGTCAGGACACCGGCATCGTCACCGTATTCGCCCGTGTCGGCATGAATGTGCAGTGGGACGGCGACATGA
>CAZVDA010000218.1:0-3833 GCA_964625365.1 uncultured Thiopseudomonas sp.
GCTGACGTCGGGCGGCGGCGGTGCGGTGGCGGGCATGATGATGGTGATGGCTGGCTTTAGCGCGGTAAAACGGCAGCATGATGTCATCGTCAGTCAGTACGGCATGATAAAAACTTCTCAGCGCCGGCACTTTGATCAAATTGAGCATCCTCCAGAGCATGCACTGCTTTTGCTCAAGCCCTGCAGGCACCCATGAAAAATGACGCTCCAGCAGAGCCTCGTCATGATCGCCGTAGATTACAGTGGGTGGCTGCACAATCTGCTTGTTGTGTTGTTCAAATACAATCAGCTCGCCTGTGGGCTTGATTGCATTCAGAATGCCATGGCTATCCATAATGACCTGCCGAGCTCCTGGCATCCGGAACTCCCACAGCTTGGGTTCGGCCATTTTCTTTACCCAGGCCAGGTGCAAATCAGCTTCACGAATCGCTGGTACGTTATTCATTGCTAGCATCCTCCGGCAAGTTGGCTTTCAAGAGACGCTCAAATGCAGAGCCATCCTTTCTGGTGAGGTTCGGCACGAACCTTGAATACACGCGGAAGAGCATTTCCGTTGTGGTATGGCCCATCTGGCGGGCAATCCATTCTGGCGTCTCGCCGGCAGCCAGCCACAGCGTGGCAGCTGTATGCCGGGTCTGGTATGGCGGCCGGCGCTTCAGTCCAAGGTGGCGAAGCAACGGATGCCACACACGCTGGGTTACGTTGTGGTGGTACAGCGGGTTACCGTCCCTATTACAGAAAACGAACTCCTGATCTCCAGTTACCTCCTTTTGCTGCTTTAAAGCCTCGTATACCGGCTGAGACATGAATATTTCGCGCTGCGAACCGTCTGTCTTGGTGTAGGTCATCTGGTTATTGACCACCGTTTCACGCACAAGAATCTGCCGGCGCTCAAAGTCCACGTATTTCCAGCGCAGGCCATCAACCTCACCGGTGCGCATTCCGGTGAAAAAACGGACTGTGTAGTAGGGCTTGTAGTCCGGCCTGACTGCGTTCAGGATTTTGCCTACTTCTTCCAATGAAAATGGCTCGATATCGGTACGCTGAACTTTCAGCGATTTCACTCCGAGAAACGGTGAGGTAAAATCAAAGCGCTCGGCGGCTTCATTCATAATCATTCTGATAGGTGTCATGGTCTTGTTCACTGTGGATGCTTTCAGGGTACTGTCTTTTCGTAGCGGGTCTTTGGCGAGAGTTGCACGAAACTTCAGTATTTCAGCTTTGGTGATGTCGTCGAGCTTCCTTTCCCCGAATGCTGGTAACGCATAAGCATTCAGTGCTCCGACTACCGCTGCGTAGTGGCTGTCGCGCCATTCAACTTGCTTCTCCATCAGCCACGTATCCATAAAATCGGCGAAGGTCGGAATATCTCTTTCAGGCTGCTCTGTGTGATGAGCGTCACGAACGGCTGCTTCTAGTCGGCGCTCCTTCTCCTCAAACTGCCCTGCTTTCGGACTGTCAGGAAAGTAATTGCGGTAAACAAAGGAGCCCAGGGTGATTTCGGCCTCCAAACGTTCAAGCACTTTGCCCAGACGTTTCCTGTGTGCAGGCGTGTCTGCAAGTTTTGTGTATTCCCGACACCGCACTCCCTTGTAGCGAAAGTCGATGTACAGCAATCCGTTCCTAGTATTGATACTAGCCATGGTTTACCTCCTAGCGAACGCCCATCATCAGGGACTGGATGCTCGGTGCACGGAACATGTCCTGCTCGATTTTTTCCCACAGATACAGAATTTTGCGGCCACCGAATGGGCGGATGTAGTGAATACCTTCCAGCAGTACTGAATCCTTCAGCTGGTTGCGAATGGTGCGGGCGTCGTACTTGATGCGTTCGGCCAGCTCGGCGGTGGTCAGATAAGTATTGCTCATTGTGCGTTCCTCCTAAGGGCTGTCTGTAGCACAGGAGCTACATTAGCGACACAAAGAGTACGCGTCAAGCTATTTTTGACACTTTTGAGCTACATTATTCTCTACAAAGGTTCAAACGTAGTATTTTCAGTGCCTGCTAGCTCTGGAATGGGCTAGAATGCCCAGAGTTTTAGGAGGGAAAAATGATCAGATTCAGACTCAAAGAGCTGGTGGCGGAAAAAGAATTTCAGGAAGGGCGCAAAATTACTTTCGAGGAAATTTCACGAGAAACCGGCATTCACCGCACCACGCTGTCCAGGATTGCCAATATCAAGGGATACATCACCACGACCGAGGTAGTGGACAAGCTTTGCACCTATTTTGGTGTTGGAACCAGCGAAGTGGCTGAGCACCTGCCTGGCATGGCAGAAGAAAAAACAACGCCCGAGTAACTTTTACAGCGCACTACACTGCGCTCGGCTGACTGCCGAACAGCGTCACCCCATGAATCGTAGAGGTTAGTAAATAAGGCGGTGGTTATATCAACGGTATTTTGATGTTGTAGCTCAGTCCACACCCAGCGCCTTCATCACTGCATCAACCGGCTCTGCATAGAAGCTGGTCTGAAACTTGGTGAACAGCTCGGCTGGAATGCTTGGGATATCCATAGCGCTGCTCATGGGCAGGGCAACACGCTTGCCGCCAGCATCAAAGGCGACCTGGAGGCACTCTGCAATGCTGTCCACGGGGGTGATGCTGCCACCCAAGCTCATATCACCCAGTACAACCATTTGGCTTTGTGCCGGCTTGCCAAGCAAGCCAGAAGCAAAGGCGACCAGGCTGACCAGTGCCATGTTGTTGAGCGGGCCGGTATTTTGCAGCTCGACCACATGCAGGTGAAAATCGTGTTCCAGAACCTTGGCCGAGGCGCTGATGCGTGACGCATTGGCTTTGAAGTAGTCAAAAGCAATTTTCACCTGTTCTTTGGCGCTGCTTGAGTTCCACAAGCCAGAGGTGGCCAGCTTGCCAGTACCCTTGGTGACCTGCATTTCAATTCGGTACAAGCCGGGTATGCCTTTGCTGCTCAGGCCAATGGTATGTATGAAGCCGGGCTTGCCGGGGCCTTCAGGGATCAGTGCACCGCCACCTTGTTCTTTGACGGTGACAAAGTGCTCTTCGAGGCTTTCGTTGTCGATGTAGCTGAAGTGCACATCGTAGAACTCCATGCCGCCGATTTTCTTCAGTTGCTCCTTGACCCTGCGACGTACCTGCAAAGCGTACTCAAGACATGTGCGCACTGCTTCCTTGTCGAACTCGCCGTGCGGGTACAGCAGCTTGAGCAGGCCGGAAACCGTTTTGCGTACTGCGATTACATCGCGCTGATTCAGGTTGTTGCCAAGCTTGAAGTGCTTATCGAGTGCATCAGCAAAGCTGCGCTTGCGCATTTCACGGAAGTACTCAGCCAGGTAATCGACAATCAGGCCATAGCGGTCGGTAAAGAACTCGGGGCGCATTTTCGGGATTTCCCAGCCCGGAATGTAAGCATGGAAACGGTCAAAAAAAGCCGAGTCGATCATCTGCTCAGGGAAAGGGGCGAGCAGGTGGCTGGTTTTGACCAGCGACTCCACGCTCTGGTTGATATTGCCGACAAACACCATGGAGGCGTTGGCCTCCATCTGTTCACGGCCACGGGCAAAAGAGCCGGAGGCCATGAAATCTTTCATGATCTGTACGCCATCCTTGTCCTTGAAGTTGATGCCGGCCACTTCGTCAAAGGCAACCACATCCCACAGGCCCACCAGCCCGATGCGCCGGCTGCTCATGTTGTAAAACAGGTTGGCAACCGTAGTCTGCCCGCCTGACACCAGAATGCTGTACGGCGAGCATTCCTTGTAGATATGGCTCTTGCCGGTTCCCCTGGGGCCCAGTTCGCAGACGTTGTAGTTGTTTTCCACAAAGGGAATCATGCGGGCCAGCAGGTGCCA